>JALNXV010000162.1 GCA_023230175.1 Candidatus Cloacimonadota bacterium | reverse complement strand
CACCACCTAAATCGGTATTCAAACTAACTGCAATGTGTGCAAAATCACTATCTGGGGCGGCACCATGCCAATGAACAATATTTGGCGGTATTTCCACATAATCGCCTTTTTGCAGCAATTGGGCTGGGTGGCCTTTTGCCTGGTAATATCCTTTACCTTCAGTGATAAAAAGGATTTGACCACCCGGATGTGAATGCCAGTTAGTCCTTGCACCAGGTGCAAAGGTTACATTACCAAAACTGGCATGTAAGGAAGTGTCTTTCGCTCCCATCATGTTCAACCACACTGTGCCGGTAAAGTTCGGACTGTTTAATAATTCACCCTTAGAAAAGCAAGGTTCAGTTTGCGTAACTGGTTCGTTGGTGTTTTGCCGGGTATTACACGATGCAACAAGAATCATAAAAAAAAGTAAGCTGTATCTGAATGTATGTTTCATTTAAAAAAGTGTTTTTTTAATTTATCTATTGCTGAGAACTTCATCCAAAACAGCCTGAGCCGTCTTAGCTTCTTTCTTACCAACTTGTCTTTTTATTATTTCTGCAAAATGATTTAACTGCCCGGGGGTATAACCAAGGTTCAGACAAATATTTAGATGAGAACGCAGCATGGGTTCTGCACCTCCAATTGCACTGATTACAGATATGGTTACTAACTCCCGTTCGGCAAAGGTCAAAACATTACGGTCGAACATATCGGCAAACAAATGCTCTTTGAGAAAGACCTCTATTATCGGAGCAAAGATGGCATAACCGCTTTGAGTTTCGCCTAAAGTCTTTCCCATTAAAGTTTCTAAATTTGCTTTTCCCCGGTCATATTTACTTATCTCATCATTAATTGGAGACGCTTCTGCACCTGTTTTATCGTTAAGGCCTTTTGCTTTTCGCTCATCAAGCACTTCCATAAAGGTTTGTAACCCCCTGATACTACGGGGAAAACCGCAATAAGCATACAGATGTACCATTATTTCCTTTATTTCATTGATGGTCAAGCCTGCATCCAGGCCTTTGTTCAATGCTGGCTTTAATTGATCCAGTTCGCCTATGGCTGTGAGCGCTGCAATGGGGACAATACCTTGTTGTTTTGCGGTTAAACTCACATTCGGGCCCTCATTGTTTTGTGCATAACTTCTTGCAAAGCTGCAACCAATAATGACTATCATTATGGTAAGTAGTCTTCTGATTTTCATAATGCTAAATTCCTCCTCTTGATTGTATTTTATTTCTGGACTTAAAAGCCTTTTCTGCTACATCCAGTCTCGCTTTACGGGGATCCTGTTTGCCAACAACTTTCCCATTCAGTTCAACATCAAGTATTTCTTCGTTTTTGATAGAATAAAGCGGCCAAAGCGGCAGGTCATTCACATTTGGATTACCCGTTTTAGCAAAATTTGCCCAATAGGTATTGAGAATTTCAGCCACTTTTCCATCTTCGGCAGTTGCTTCAGAGGCACCCCATCGTGCATCGAGATTATTAAATACATAGGCAATTTCCGCACCATGTCCGGCACCATAGCGCATCCAATTCTTCATGGAATCAGGCACGTACCCGAATTGGTAAACGTAAACAGGTGTTTGGCAACCAACAAAAGCCCTTGCGGTAAACCGGGCAGGTTCAGCCCATGCCCAATCTGTGTTGAACAGAGTTTGCACCTCGGCAAATTCCTTATCTTCTGCGGGGTCATAGGCTGCTTCAGCTTCATCCTGCAATTTGCCGAAAAGTGAAAACAGTTCTTCCTTTGAATTGCTCGAATTGACAAAGTTTCCGCCAATCTCAGCACTGCAATTTCCAATTATGAGTGGAACTTTAGCCTGCCGACCTGCTTTGTATGCGCTCTCGGCAGTTTCTACTACCAACTTGCCATCGAGAACCGGGCCTGAATAAATTCGCGGTCCACCTTGTCCATCATTTTCCCGGCCTCCATCTACAATTTCCTCGACACTTAGGGCACGCAGTTTGGCCAGAGCAGCCTCGTCTGTACCTTCAATACCATGTTTACGGGCAAAATTCACCCCGATGGTTTCCGCTGAAACAGGATATAAAGCATCAACATTGTCTTTGCTTATTGGTCTGCCTGTAAGCACACCATCTCGTCCACCTCCCGATTGACTGATGGCTTTATGAAAAAGTCCCCGTGCCCGGGGTATGGTCAACAGCGAGTGAACAGCTACCCCTCCGGCCGATTGGCCAAAAATGGTTACATTATCCGGATCTCCACCAAAAGCAGCAATATTTTCTTTTACCCATTGCAGGGCTGCAATCATGTCCATAAAAGCGTAGCTGCCTTTGGGTTCATCAGGATGTTCTTTAGTTAACGCCGGAAATGCAAAATGCCCCAAACGACCAAGCCTGTAATTAAAGGTCATTAAGATGACACCTTGTTTGGCAAAAGCATTGCCCGATAAGCCGGTACCACTGCCTCCCGTAAAACCACCTCCGTGAATCCAAACCATCACCGGAAGTTTTGCATAATCTTCTGCTCTGGCAGGCAGCCATAAATTAAGGTAAAGGCAATCTTCCGATGAGCCTTCCTGAATGGTGCCTGCAGCAGCTCCCCATCCACCTTGTGCACAATTTGAACCGTATTTATTTGCATCGAAAATTCCGACCCAGGGCTTAACAGGCTGAGGCGGTCGCCAGCGAAATTCACCTACAGGTGGAGCTGCGTAGGGTATGCCTTTGAAAACAGAAATACCTCCTTCTGTTATACCCTTAACTTTGCCACTTGTTGTTTGAACTACCGGACTGTTTGTTTGCTGTGCTTGCAAGCTAAAACAGCCAAATATCAATAGATAAAGAAGTGCTTTTTTCACAACCTAAAAATTTAGAAATTACCTGTTGCCCATCTATCAAGCTGTTCCAGTGTTACATTAAAAAAGCGTTTATCCTTGTTCAAAGAACGCATTGTCGCCATTTCTTCATCACTCAACTCAAAGTCAAAAATATTGATATTCTCTTTGATGTGTACAGGATTAGTCGCTCCCGGAATTACAGAAAACCCTTCCTGAATATGCCAACGGAGAATTATTTGTACAATACTTTTTCCATGGGCATCGGCAATTGTCTTAATTACGGGATCTGATAACAAACCTTTATCCCCATGCCCAAGTGGATACCAACACTCTATGAATATGTTGTAAGGTTTTACCCACTCCCTTATGTCATTGCGCTGTGCATATGGATGACATTCAATTTGCAATGCTACAGGTTTTATTTTCATACTATCGACAATGGCGTGGAAGCGTTCCTTACTTGCATCAAAATTACTGATTCCCAATGAGCGAACCTTGCCGGATGCAACAGCCTTTTCCATCTCTTTCCAGGCATTGACATAATCGCCAATCGGCTGATGTATGTAAAGCAGGTCTATATAATCTGTCTGAAAGCGTTTCAATATGGTATCTATTGATGCCAGGGTATTGCCCTTTGAATAATCGGACACCCATAATTTGCTGGCAATAAAAAATTCTTCACGAGGAACACCACTTTCTTTCATTGCTTCTCCAACAGCTCCCTCTACACGATATGCGGTGGCGCAATCCACATGGCGAAAACCATTTTTAAATGCCTCAAGACACGCCTCCTTTGCCTGTTCGTATGAAATGGCAAATGTACCTATGCCTAACTGGGGCATTTCTAAACCGTTGTTCAGATTTAACATTGGCACATATTCTTTCCCTTGTGCGTTAGCATTACTGACAATCCCAAGAAACAGGACTGTCGCCAGCAAAAAATAATTCTTAACTTTTTTCATAGTTATTGTGATTTTTGTTATGTGTTATCTGTATTTAATGCACAGGAGGAGTCATCAATCGTGTAAATGACAATGAACCTAATTTCCATCTACCACCCTGTTTAATATACACCTCTGTAACTTCAAAAGGATTGGTAACCTCGTTTCCTCCAACCACAGCCAGCAAGTCTATTCTGTTTAACAGTATGGCTGTATTGTCAATAATGTTTACCGAAACTTCGTGAATATCAGCTTTCTTATACCAAATGCCACCGCTTTTAATAATATTGAGTTCCTGTTCGGTTCCCCAGGCTCCTCCCATGTGCACAAACACAGCTTTTTCATGAAAAAGATATTTCAAGGTATCTGCATTCTTGTCGGCCATCCATTCCCATTTTTCTTTGGAGATATTTATGAGTTGCTGTTCTTCCGCCGAATTTTGAGCAAAAGATATTTGTATACAAAAGAATGCCAATACTATTCCAATGATTGTCGTTTTCATATTTTTAAATTTGTTTATAAATATTTACCAAAAAACTCCTTGAGCTTTTTCATTGCCTGATCTACATAAGCGGGAACATAATAGGTCTGAATATGGGTCGCCCCATCAATCAGGAATAATTCTTTATCCTCAGTTCCGGTTGCCTTTTCAAATGCATCCTCTGTCATGTAATAGGTATCTGCTTTGCTTCCAGCCATCATTAACAGGGGCTGATTGATTAAATACATGTTAGTGCTTGCATCAAAAGCCATCAGGTCAATCAGACTGCTTGTGGTATATCTGAAAGTGGAATTGGGGTGTGCATGGGTGCGATTGTAATAATAATGACCTTCGCGATATAAATCAAATGGCATATTGTCTGCCTGTTCATCGGTTGTTTTGGCATTGGCCGTGTATAACACTTCGCCCCCTGCGGCTTCCTGAGCCCGGGCATCAGATGCCTGTTTTAACCTCTCCTGGATAGTTGAAAGTTGTGATTCCATAAACCCATTACGCCTTACTACACCTGAATTAAACATGCTCAGGGTTGCTACTGCTTTAAAACGTTTGTCGGTTTGGGCTGCGGCCAACGAATAACCACCTCCACCACAAACGCCCAACAAGCCAAGTTTTTCATCGTTTACCCCGGCATATTGGGTAATATAATCAGCCATACCACGAATGTCTTCAATCCTAAAGGCGGGTTTATCCACATTGCGGGGTTTACCGCCACTGGCTCCCTGATAGGAAGCATCGGCAACTATGGTGATAAAACCCGATTCGGCCAAACGCTGTGCATATAATCCGGCCACCTGCTCTTTAACGCCACCATTTGGATGCGCCACAACAATAGCAGGGTAACTCTTTGAAGGGTCATAATTTGCAGGGGTGTAAATATTTGCTGCTATTGTTATGCCATTCAAATTATAGCATACGGGTTGAATATTTACTTCACCCGGTACATTTTCGGTTATCGCATCTTCATAAACCAATCCGTAGGGATTGGAAAGTTTAGTTTGAGCTGATGCAAGCATACTGGTTGCCACAAGCATAACTGTCAATATATTATTTTTTATTTTCATACTTTCTTCTATTTATCTAATCCTTTTTCATTTAGCCATTCCGACATTAAATCGGCAATTTCTACATTGTTCAAATCTGAGAATGGAAAATGGGTATTGCCTTTAATACCTGTTTCCGGTAGATGAACCACCGTCACATCACCTCCATATTTGTTAACAGCGTCACGCCAAAGTCTGGCCATTTGCAGTCGCACGCGCCAACCATCCTGTCCGGGGTTGGCATTTGGTTCTTTTGGGATGAAATCGCCATAGTAAATAACAATGGGAATTTTTGTTAGCTTCATGAAATCCTGCATGGGAACACCAAAAGCTTCAAGTGTTCCGCCTGCGCTTGGCATGGGTTCGGGCACTTCACCTTCGGGAAACAGGAATCCACTTCCCGGTTCGTACGAAACAATTGCTTTAATATTCTGATTTTTGATTGATGTGAGCCAGCCCATACCTCCTGAATGCGAATGCGTAATCAAAATACCCTGACCAATTTTGTCAAAAAGAGCAGATACGGCTTCTGCATTGATATTTACATCAATTTCCCCTATACTTGGTGTCATACTACGGAAATACGCTTCCAGTGCTTGTTTGTCACGGGCAAATTGGACACCTTCAAAATAGTCCGGCCAAATTCCAACACGAAAAGTCCCGAACCATTGTTGTTCATCGGGAATTGGGTCAATTCGAGCGGGAACTGTGCTTCGTCCGGCATCACCTCTACGCGGTTGGTCAATAATATAAACCGGAAAATGTCTGCGTAAAAAGATATTCTGAAAGCCTTCCCGTCCATCAGGAGTAGTTTCCCATGTTTTGGAAAACTGGCCTAATCCGTGCCACATTACAAGCGGGTATTTGCGGGCATCCGCAGGAATTTGATAAAAAACATAAGCATGGTCACCATGCAATGTCTGACCTTCCGGCGTTGGATTATAAGGGTTGAAAGTACCGGGATTTGTAATTACAGAACCACCGACAGTGAAACTGCCTTGTTCATCAATAATTATGGAATTACCCTTATTTGTACATTGGGTAAAAACTAAAATTGTAACTGTGAGTATTATCAGCTTTGTTTTTTGTATTGCTTTGTTTTTTGTATTCATAGTCAAACGCAGTTTTATTTTCCAATTTTTCTTACTTTACAAAAGTAAGGCCATAAAGTAAGAAGGACTGTATATGAATTACTTTATTTATAACCATTATTACTGATGTTGTAGTTGTGCTGTTATTTCCGATAAATAAATACGTAAATTTGTATGAATAATTTATTTGAAATCAATTGGATATGATAAGCTTTGAAACAATAAGTGATTATAATGACTTCAACAATCACGAGACACTTCACCCCCTGGTAAGTGTAATTGACTTTTCGAAAGCTGAAGTACGAACAGGGAAAAAAATGTACTTCGGTCTGTATTGTATTTTTCTTAAAGATGTGAAATGTGGCGATATAATATATGGACGGAATTATTATGATTACCAGAAAGGAACATTGGTTTTTGTTTCACCCGGTCAGGTAGTGGATGTTGCCAATAAAACTGAACCCTATCAGCCAATGGGTCATGGATTAGTATTTCATCCGGATTTATTGAATGGCACATCACTTGGTAAAACCATTAATTCCTATAACTTTTTTAGTTACCAAACCAATGAAGCCCTGCACCTGTCAGATAAAGAAAGGTTATTGGTTTTGAATTTATTTTCTAAAATAAAATCGGAGTTGGAGCTTAATGTTGACAAGCATAGTAAAAAACTGATTGCCACAAATATTGAACTGTTATTAAGCTATTGTGAGCGTTTTTACGACAGACAATTCATTACACGTGAAGATGTTAATAAAGGAATTTTAGAAAGATTTGAAACGCTTTTAAATAACTATTTTCAGAGTCGCCAGACACAAAATTTCGGGTTACCGTCAGTTGCCTATTGTGCAGAGCAACTTAACTTATCTGCTAATTATTTCGGTGACCTGATAAAAAAGGGAACTGGGAAATCAGCACAAGAATACATCCAAAACAAAGTTATAGAGATCGCTAAAGAGCGGATATTTGACACTAACAAATCCATTAGTGAAGTAGCCTATGAATTAGGCTTTAAATATCCACAGCATTTTAATCGGTTATTCAAACAAAAAGTCGGATTAACTCCAAATGATTATCGTAATATGAATTAGTCGGCTTTAGCGAAAAGGCGCCCCCATGCCTGTCTGGATGAAAACCGGGGTTCCCGCCATGCTAAAAGGTATTGACTGGGGGTATGAGCTGACGGAAGAGTGATTTCATTGTTGCTGCAGGCGGTACCCATACAGCGCTATCATCAAGTAACGTTGGCGGTATGAAAAGTTGCCGATTGCGGGCGATTTCCTGTCAAGTTATACAAAAGTTGAAGCGGGCTACACCCCTTGAATAACGAACTAAACCGGCAATTTTTTATACCGCGTGTTATTAGCG
>JALNXV010000161.1 GCA_023230175.1 Candidatus Cloacimonadota bacterium | reverse complement strand
AGATTTTTTTGAAATAAGGAAACCTGAATTGATTGAAATGGTCTTTCTCACTGAGAAGAAAATGTCAGGAAAAAAGAAAACTGATGCCCGTGAAGGTTGTTGTTAGTTGTTGATAAAGCCAATTAGACTGCAAATGGCTGCACCGGGTAAGGGTAAAACATCTTACAGCGCATAAAAGAAGCTCGGATTAATTTACACGTCGAAAAGCCAACTTGGAACCTCATCCAATATAAGCGAATACGAGATTCAGATAGTTCCGTTCGAATGCACCTCGACGAGGAAACTCAAGAAACTCTCAATCATCAAGAAGAGAGATCAGAACCTGAATAATTCATCTCATGAAAACAAGCAGCATTGCTCATAAGACAGATTTGATATAACATCCAAAGCCATGAGTCAACCCAATCCAGCAGTCAAGGCGTATACAAAAAGCGAATGGAAGCAAATCGAACAGAGCATTCCACTCCCTTATTGTTCGCAAAACATTGCACCTTATTCTCCCCTGAAAGAAGACCGTATTGACAAGCCATCGATTCTCAACATTTACAAGCCGGATTTCAAGCTTCTGCAGCTTACCGACCTTCATCTGCAGTGGAACGGTATTAAGGAACATAAAGAGAAAACCTATCGGAATACTGAGATGGCAATCAGAAAAGCCAATCCCGACTTCATCATGATTACCGGGGACATGGTCTGGGCCTGTCTAGACGACAACATGAATGCTTTGAAAGAGTTCTCTGAATTCATGGACTCTTTCGGCATCCCATGGTCGGCGATTCCCGGCAATCATGATACCCAGTTGACCAGTGCGGATCAGTTTGACAGCATTTTTGAAACCAGCAGGAACTGCCTGTATTGCCGTGGCCCGGAATGGGTTGAAGGTCACGGCAATCATCAGATAATCGTATCTAATTCAGATGGCACGGAGAAACTCCAGCTTATCTGCCTGGATTCCCATGACAAAAGAAAATACTTCATAAATGGCGAAGATCAGATCGGCTATGACTACATATATCCGTCGCAGATCGAATGGGTACGTAAAACAATGATTCCCAATGTTCCTGCATATGTTTTCATCCACATTCCGCTTCCTGAATTCACTTGTCTTTCAAGCCTGGATAACTGCACGCACCTGCTCGGCATCAATGGAGAGAAAATCGGATGCCCTCCTGTGAACACAGGGCTGTTCTACATGCTCAAGGAGAAAGGAAACACAAAGCTGATTGCCTGCGGACATGACCACTTCAACTCAATGGCCGGCGATTGCGATGGAATTCTTCTATCCTATGGATTGCCTCTGGATTTCGACGTCTACACCGATGATGCTTATCAGCAAAGAAGAGCCCTGCGCGGAGCCAGGTCTTACATAGCTTCCGCTCAAGGCATCGAAATCGAAGATTGGATACTGGAATAAATAATCAGTGATTCCACTTCTCCAGCAGCCTGGCTTTCTCTTCTCCTGAATTGTTGGACATGTCTGCATAGACTATGTCAGAGGGGTAATTCTCAATGCTGAAGTCCTTGTCTGCGAAAATCTTCTCAGGATAGTACTTTGCTCTAGCTGCTGGAAGGATGACCGTCGCCATGTATTCAAAAACCTCTTTGACACAGTTTCTTCCCTGCTTGCCTTCGATTATTCCCATTCCATAGAGACCATATGGAGAGCCTTCACTGAAGAATAAAATCTTCAATGGAGCACCATTGTTAATCTCAGTTACTGCTTGCCCTGTCATGGCTAGTCCAATAGCAGCTTCGCCTTGAACCAAGGCATTGATTGGCCCCGAACCGGATGAAGTGAACTGAAGAATATTTTTGGAAAGCTCATCAAAGTAAGCAAAGGCCTTATCTTCGCCCCAGGAGTTTACAAGGCTCTTCAAGAACATGTAACCTGTTCCAGAAGACTTTGGATTAGGCATAGAGACAAGCCCTTTGTAAATCGGATTCAACAGGTCTTCGTAGCTTTCAGGCTCTGGGAGGCCTTTCTCTTCCAGAATCTTTGTATTGATCGCAATGCATCCGCCATTTCTGTTTTCTGGCACAATGCGGTTCTCTGGATCTCGAGAATCTTCGGTAAACAGCGACTGGTCAATATCATTAACAGCATAGTACTGCTTGATCTTGTACATGTATCCGAAGTCAAGATCATATCCGATATCGCAGGCAGTATCCTTTCCCTCGGCATATATCTTGGATGCCTGATTGCCGCTTGGCATGTATTCAATCGTTATCTTATAATCCGGGAACTTCTTGTTCAGTTCCTCCTGAAGGAATTCATTCCTGAAATCCTCAGCGCTGGAATAGATCAGCACTGAATTATCCTGTTGCTTTGAGCATGATGACAGCAGCGCAAAGCAAACTGCAATCAATGAAATGGCAAGTATTTTTTTCATATCAAACTCCTAATCTGCAAAACATTCATTTTGCATCATATGTGTTGTCAATCTTCTTCAATTCATTGAAGGAATCAATCTCGACGATGTCATCAAAGCTGCACCTTCTGACTTCCACATGGTAATCCTTTATGAAGTACTCCAACGGAACCTGATCCCAGTATCGAGCCATTCCTCCAGGAAGATTGCAGGCCTTTTCAATGTCGACTGAAAGCCTTTTCCCATCAGATTCAGTCCAGTAAGAGATACCGAACATATGGAAGCAGTCAGTTCCTCCCTGAGCCAGCTTGGAAATGAATCCATCCTTCACAGTGAAGCACCAGTCATCGGTGCGTTCGACTGGAACACCCAGGTAATTCGTAGCAAATTGGTAGCGACTGATAAGCTTCGGGTTGGAGAGAACAAAATCAGCTTCAAGAACATAGGAATTCTGAAGCAGGTCCTTTGCGACCAAAGCTGAAGAAATATTGTTTGCTTCGTTGTACATCGGATTGTCCAGAAACTTTATCTGCGGATACTTAGCAAGAAGCTGGTCGAACTGCTCGCCAAGATATCCTCTGACGATATAGATCTCTTCAATGCCTGCAGCAACGACCGCATCAAGAAGCGTATCGATCATCCGTACTCCATGGACTCGGACAAGCGGCTTCGGCGTATTGAGCGTGATCGGCACCATGCGAAGCCCAAAACCTGCTGCGATGAAAACAGCACGCTTCACTCTGTATGGCTCAAGAGTGTAAAGACCTTTGTGGGTGATTGCACCATCCTTGATCAGACTCATCTTGGAGAGTTCCGAAACAATCTTGTTGACAGTTCCAACTGACTTCCAGATATTATCTGAAATTTCCCTTTGCGTTTTAGGCTTGTCTTCCTGGGCAAGGCATGAAAGAACATCAAATTGATTTCTTGTGAGATTCATCAGAAATCCCTCCTCTTTTTCGTAGAAACCGTTGAAATAAGCAGTTTAAGAAGCACGTTTATAATCAGGATAATCAGAGATACCACTCCAATGCACTCGATCTGCATCTGTCCTTCGAACATTGGTATCATCAGGGCAAGCGGCTGCGTCCTGTATGTGGACAGGAAGCTTACAGCACTGATCGTCATCATGGAGTTCACGAAAAAGTAAACAGCCATTTCCAATATGGTTCCGAATGACTGCGGGATTATCACATCCCTGATGATTGCAGTTCTTCCAAGGCCAAGGGTTTCACCGACATCTTCAAGATTCGGATTGATCTTTCCAAGAGTATTGTACATCATCAGATAAGGCGATGAGAAAAAGTGCATCAGATTGGCAAGTATGATGATTGCGAATGTCCCGGAAAGGAACGTTCCCTTGAACAGAAGAACATAGGAAAGGCCAAGGACAATTCCAGGAATTGAAAGAGAAATGATGCTGAGAAGATGAAGAATCCGAGCCTGCTTTACATTTGTCCTGACAGAAAGATAAGCAGATGCAAATGCGGCCGTTACGCCAACGGCAGAAACAATCAGCGAAATCAACAGGGAATTGAGAAGGTATCTTCCAGCATGCTGCTGGAAGGTCTTCATTACATTGAACCATGTAAGAGTCATGTCGATCGGATACTTCTTGACCAAAGAAATCACCAGGAATGCTGCAATTGGAAGAAGAATCAAAATCGATGCGATGATGCATGCAACCATGCCCACAGGCGATTTTTTCTTCTCGAACTGCCGTGGAGTAAAATTCAGGCTTGCATGGTCTCTGTTCATCGAATCAAGGACAAAAGCAATGAATGCAGGAACGAGCAGCACAACGCCAATAACGCTGCCCTTTCCAAAATCAAGCATTCCAATGACATCCTGATACATGACTACCGGCAGCGTTGTGCACTGCCCGCCTACCATCAAAGGCACGCCATAGTCAGTGATGATCAGAGTGAAGACTGCAAAGATTATTGAAATCAGAGGCTTTCTGATGAATGGCACGAAGATTGATTGAAATTGCTTTCTCTTTGGAATTCCAAGAACCGAAGCCGCTTCATAAGGCGTGCTGTCTTCATATCGCAGGATATCCGAAAGCATCAGGAATGCTACCGGAAATGAATACATCACCGATCCCAATACTATGCCCCAGAATCCATATATTGAAAAATCAAGATGAAGAAGATTAGTTATGATTCCGTTTCTTCCAAGCAGTATGACAAGTCCGGTTCCATGAGAAATCGATGGAATAAGCATCGGTACAATGAACAGGAAAGCAAAGACTGCCTTGCCTTTGACTTGCAGCCGTTCCAGACTCCATGCCAGGACCGCTGCCAGAATCACAGAAATGAGAGTAGCAGTCAAGGATGTTGTCAGAGAGTTGACAAGTCCGGTCATGAATCTTCCCGATGATACAACCGATACGACATCGGTCTCGAACAGATATGCAAGCATTCTTCCGAGAGGAATGACAACGGAAAACAAGAAGAAAATTATCAGAAGCCAGGTCAATGCCTTTGGTTGTTTGGATTTCATCATTTCTTCCTTGAAAATGGGAGAAGAGAGTCAATCTTGATCTGAATGTTCTTCTTCACGAAACGCTCCACGTAGTCGTTTGCAGGGTGATCTATTATGTTGACAGGAGTATCAATCTGCTGAATTACTCCTTTGTCCATTACAAGTATCCTGTCGGAAAGCGCAAAGGCCTCCTCCTGATCGTGGGTGATGTAGATCATCGTCGTGCCGAACTTCTTCTGAAGGTTTTTCAGCTCGCCGCGAAGCGAAAGCCTTGTATCCACATCAAGGGCGCTCATAGGTTCATCAAACAGCATCACATCCGGATTCGTAACAAGAGTTCTTGCTATTGCAACCCGCTGCTGCTGTCCTCCTGACAGCTTTGCGGGCTTCTTGTACTTCTCTTCTGAAAGACCTACCAGTTCAAGCATCTCTTCTGCCATCCGATTTGCCGTCTCTCGGCTGCTATGAAGACGAAGAGCATATGAAACATTGTCAAGCGCACTCATGTTTTCAAAAAGCGCATAGTTCTGGAACACAATCCCCATGCCTCTCTGCGATGGTTTTAAAGCTGTGATATCCTGTCCAAGCTTGATCACTTTTCCTGAAGTCGGGGGAAGCAGACCGATAAGTATTCGAAGCAGTGTGGTCTTTCCGCATCCGGATGGTCCGAGGATTGAAAGGAACTCTCCCTTGTCAACATTGAAACTCACATCATTCAGCACATCGCAGGAATTGTCAAATTGCTTGCATAGATCAACTGTTCTCAATATCTCGTTCATTTCACCTCTTGTTACAAAGAAATAAACAGGCGATACAACCCATAAAACAAGTTTCTTTGTTCAATTTTTGATTATTAATCAAAGAAATGAAAAAGTCTAGTCCTGCACAGTTTTTATTTGTCAATAGATAAATGATAAATGATATAACTACTCAGGGTTTAGAGGGACAAACCTCATAAGAAACAAGGAGAAAAAACTACTTTGGATAAAGTGCTCAAACAACTCCAACCAAATTAAAGTCCCAAATAGAAAGTGCAAATAAGGACCTGACAACAGTTTTCGAATAAAAAACCGGATACTGCTATTCTTTTTTTTCCAATATTTACTGAGTCATTTGATTCTTTTCTTAAGAAACGTTCTTCTGATTCGTCTGGGAATGTTTTTTATTCGGTTCATGTTATGTAACAACACCTTGAAAGCAAAATTAAGGATTTTTATCGGCTCATTGTAACGCATATTATAAACCATCCGATAATAATCCAAATCAAACTTTTCAGAATTACGAACATATTGCGTTGTATCATAAAGTTTGATTATCGATCCAGGAATGTTTAATAAGACATTTGCCTCGATAGGTCGCAGATCGTATGCATATGATGCTATGACTTTAAAATCGAGTATTTCTGCTGATAGAAAAAACTTTTTTCTCATATTCTTGTTGCGAGTCCCGTGCAGATCGACGGTTAGTTCGTCATTTGGAATTTTGATAGCTTTACCGAGATTCTCTCTTTCCATATACTCATCGTAAATAATACTATCAGAATCGAATGGAACGAAGCAAAAATCCTTTTTTTTGAATTGCAAATTACACTGGTACATTGGTGTTGTTGAGTTTGTATGCACTCCGGCATCCGAAAAGTTTGTTGAGAGCCCGACATAGGGGTACACAAAGTATCGGTTAGTCTCTATGCAGTATCGGATATGGTATTTCAGCCACGAAGATTCAACCCAATAATTGAGTTTAAGCGGTATCGAATCGCTAAATGTAAACTCCATATTCTGTTTATACCATTCTCTAAACCTCTTCCATTTTGGACCAGTCCATACCTGTCCCCAAGACTGAGCAACTTTGAGAAAATAATTATCGTATTCAGCTTTCATTGGTTCAAATCTAAATGCCCAATTAAGCCAATGCTTTTCGTATCCATACAAAGAGATTCCCGCAATCTTATCATCGTCCCAATAATACTCCGCGGCTTGGTAAGCATAATTATAAAAACTCTCGCTGGCATATATATCATCTTCAAAGACCGCAACGATATCATACTTTTCAGTGAAGTCACCACATTGGAGAATGTGATTTTTCAATCCTTGTCTTTGTGTAAATGTCCTAATTAGTTTTTCACCATGAATCCATTTGTATGCTTTGGCAAAATCCTCAACTGTTTTAGTTCCACTATTATCAATACTAAATATCAATACGATATCATTTCTTCCATTATAATCAGCGTTTTCGAGACTTTTTAGAAGTCTTTCCACCCCTAACAAACGATTATAGCAAACTAAAACTATCGCAAAACTTTTCATAATTGTTTCCTCATTTTCAAAATACAAGCAGGATTTCCTCCGACAACTGCATATTCAGGAACATCCTTTGTCACGACCGCACCGGAACCTATGATAGCTCCGGTTCCGATTACAACACCAGGCAATATCGTTACTCTTGAACCAATCCAGACATTGTCCCCAATATAAATCGGACGTTGCTTTGAGTAGCCTTGTTCCGCAATAGGAATATCAATTCTATCAAAACAGTGATTGCTAGTATACATATAGCACTCCGGTCCCATCAGCACATAATTCCCAATATGCACTTCTCCATTGATTTTTGAATCAATACCAATACCACTATGACTGCCAATAAAAAGCTGCGAACCAAATTCTGCACCATGTTCTATGTTCACGTCTTTTCCTATCTGCATTATAAACATTTTCGCCGTAATATACCTTAGAAGTTGTGCCCCCCAAGAAATCTTGCGCTCCGCGGCAAAGGCTTTGCAATTGTGTTATAAAGAACACGGCCAATCTTTAATTTGATGTTCATTCTTTTTAGCTATGTTCGCAGAGGTTATTGATAAGTGACCTAAACTGCAAACGGCAGCCTTGGTTTCGC
>JALNXV010000160.1 GCA_023230175.1 Candidatus Cloacimonadota bacterium | reverse complement strand
ATGCTTCATAAACTTGCAGAGTTATTGGATGGTGCCGTTGGGGCGTCTCGTGCAGCTGTTGATTCAGAATGGATAGGTTATCCTCATCAAGTAGGACAAACAGGAAAGACTATTAAACCAAAAATTTATCTATCTTTTGGCATTTCCGGAGCTATCCAACATATGGCAGGAATGCAATCATCTGATTATATAATCGCTATTAATAAAGACACTGATGCTCCTATTTTTAATGTTGCAGATTTAGGTGTAGTATCCGATTTATTTGATGTCTTGCCTAAGTTGATTAAAAGGCTTGAAGAATAATGCTGAAAATTAAAGTTAATAACTCAGTATCAGATTTAAGGAATTCTTCTTCAAAGTATATCGATGTTGAAGTTAATTGTAAGAAATCAGATACAGTTATTGATTTTGATTATAAGAATAAATTTGCCTATAAACCTTTTATTAATTCACATGATCATTTAATAAGTAATTGGTTTCCAAGATCCGGTAATCATTTACCTTATACAAATTCACATATTTGGGTTGAGGAAAATAAGAATTCAGAATCTTTTTTAGAAAGAAATAAGATTTGGGAAAATAACGGAGACTTCGATTTACTTAATGAGAATGCTAAATTAATTGTAAAAATGGGAATGTATAAAAACATTTTTTCTGGAGTACACATTCTTCAGGATCACATAAAACAACAAAAACCTGAGTATTACAAGATGTTTGATATTTACGTTATTGAACAGTTTACTCAGTGTCATTCAATAATTTTAGGAAATTGGTGGGGTGGATCAACTGCTGAAGAAGAAATGAAGCATTCTAAAGGAATAATTCCTTTTATAATACATCTATCAGAAGGTATTGATAATGTATCTAAAAGCGAATTTAATATTTTATTAGAAAAAGACCTTTTAAGAATGAATACGTTAATAATTCATGGAATTTGTTTAACAAAAGATGAATTATCAAAAATTTCAGAGGTAGGTGCTTCGGTTTGTTGGTGTCCAAGTTCAAATATGTATCTGATAGGTCAAACATTAGATGTCTTATCAGCTTTAGAAAAAGGGGTTAATATCTGTTTAGGAACCGACTCTACTATGACCGGAGGAATACATTTATTTGATGAATTTAAGCATGCTAAACGTGCTTGTAATAAAATTACAGGTCAAGTTTTGTACCAAATGGTTACAAAAAATGCAGAAAAAGCTTTATTCTTAAATGATCAAAGTATTTTGCATAATCAAAATAATCTTTTAATCCTTGAACAAATGCATGATGATATATATGAGAATTTGCTTTATCAAGAAATTGATAATATTGATTTGTTAATTCATCAATCAAAACCAATATATGGTAATTTAGCTTATTTTGAGCTATTTAATCTTAATAGTAATGATTATGAGATTTTTAAAATTGGTAATAAAGAAAAATTTATAATTGGTCATCCTCAACTTTTAAATAGTCAAATTGATGAGATTTTAGGATATCATAAAAACTTTCCATTTTTACCTTTCTAATATTGTGTATAAGTAATGGATTTATCAGAAATTTTTTTTAGTATTCAAGGGGAATCTACATATAGTGGATTACCTTGTATTTTTATCAGAACTTCCGGCTGTAATCTTAAATGCTCGTATTGTGATACTACTTATGCTAATAATGTTGGTAAACGATTAAAAATTAGTGAAATAATAAATGAAGTAAATACTTTTAAAGGATGTAAACTTGTTGAAGTTACAGGAGGAGAACCTCTTTTACAAAGTGAAATTTATGAGTTATTTGAAGAATTACACACTAATGATTATGATATACTTTTAGAAACGAATGGTAGTATTAATTTAGAAAAAGTACCAAATTATGTATGTAAGATAGTTGATGTGAAAACACCTTCAAGTAATTGTGGCGATAGTTTTTTAAAAAGTAATTTAGATTTTATAAATCCTACAAAAGACAATATTAAATTTGTTATTGGTGATTTAAATGATTATGTGTGGTCTAAAGATTTTTTAAAAAATAATAAGCTCAGTGGTCAACATATCTTATTCTCAGTTGTTTTTTCAAAAATTGAACCTAAAGTTATAGTACAAAAAGTTTTAGAAGACAAATTAGATGTTAGATTTCAATTACAATTACATAAATATATTTGGAATCCAACTGAAAGAGGAGTTTGATTTTTATTTATATTATTTCTTGACAAATTATTTTTGTGAATATATAATCAGTGATATAGGAGGGTTTAATGAAAAAATTAATAATTATGACGTTTATAATTGTGTTTGCAATAAATATTTTTGCAAACGAATTAAATTTACAAATTTTAGGAGGCAGTAGTAACGGATTTTATAATTCTATAAATGCGGCTGCTATTGATGTTGACAATCCTAATAATCAACCGATTATTTTTAATGTGATTGTAAACAAGTTAAGTTCTGAAATAATTAATAATGCCTATATTCATTTTTCTCTTTCATGGAATAATAATTCGATTATTAATAATAGTAAAGCAGAATTTACTCAGCATTCTTTAGATATCTTGAATCAAGGACAATCTTTAAATGTTAATAACAGAGACTTGATAAGAAATGATGGAAGTAGTTACTTACATTCAGCTATACCCTCGTTATCACTTTCAGATTTCTTAAATAATAACCAATTTAAAAATTCAATTTTAGATACAGGGCTTTTCCCTGATGGTATTTATACTTTTTCTATGATAGTTAAGAATGATAATGGACAAATTATAAGTAATGAAGCTGTTTTCAATATGACAATTTCAAATATTTATAGTATTAGATTAATAAGCCCTGGAACTCCTGCAGGTTCCTCAATAACAAATGTTTCCGGATCTCCATTAGTATTTTTGTGGAATTCAAATATAATTAATCCTAACAATAAATTTACTCTGATTATTCGTGAGTATTCTCATGAAACAGCTATTAATATTAGTAATTTAGATAATTCCGGTCGTTTATTTTATCAAGCAGAAGATTTAATGAGTCCTCTATTTAATAATTATTTGCCTTTTATAAATGATAATTATTATGCTTGGAAAATCACTATGCCTAAAATATCGGATAGAACAGAATTTGGAATAAATGATACTTATGATAGTTCTTGGAATATATTCAAATTTTCAAGAACTACAGAAGAATCTGCAAATCAATATCAAAGTATATCTGATTTTTTAACTAATCTTCAAAATCCATTAATAAATGAACTTTTCGACGAAGGTGTTTTTCCGACCGGGAATTTTTATTCAGAAGATATAAGTTTAACTTATCCTCAAGCATTAAGTATTTTACAACAATTACTCAATGCTGAAATTATAAGTATTGAAATAATTGAGTGAGGTTTAAAATGAAATATTTGAATCTATTAATAATTCTTTTTTTGTTTGTTGGATTGTTTTCTGAGAGTCCCATAGCAGTAATTGCCGGAATGAAAGGTGATGTTTCTGTATTTAGAAATGAAGAAAAAAATACTATTAAAACCGGTGATTTGTTATATAATGCTGACGAAGTTAGCTCAGGTATAGAAAGCTTTGCCTCAATAAGATTTGTCGATAATGGAGCAACAGCAAAATTATTTCCAAATTCTGTATTAATAATTCAAGGCGAATTTATTGATGGAAAATTAAGTAAACGTAATATACTCAATAAAGGTAGTTTTTTATCTAAAGTAAATGTTGATTCAGGACAATATCTTGTTGAAACACCTAATATAGTAGCTTCTGTAAAAGGAACAGAATTTTTAGTAGGATATGAAAATCTTTTATCTTATATTTTTGTTAATTCCGGTGAAGTTGAGATCGAAAACAAGATAACCGGTGATTTCTTAACTGCAAAGAATGGACAAGGTTATAGTATAAATGAAAATGGTGATATTAGTGATATTGATAATCAAATAATTGAAGATTTCCAAGATGATTTTGATAATGAAACTCCTGAGAATTCCTTCGAAAGTAAAACTTTTGATATAGAAATACAAGATGCTGATGGAAATATTAAAAAAGTGAGAATTACTTATGAAGAAGAATAAAATCCTACTTTTATTTAGTGGTTTTATGATTTTATCAAATTTGTTTGCTTCATTTGATATTATTCATATTCCCATTCAAAAAATAACAGATCCTTTAACTATACAAGTAAATAATTCACAATCAGAAATATCCACAATTACTTTTTTCTACAAGACTGACCTTGATAATAATTACAAAACATTTAATTTCATTGAAGAAAATACTTTAAATTCACTTTTTACGTTTTCTTTAGACACAGTATTAGAAGAGTTATCTGAAGAAGATTTTGAAATTTTATATTATTATTTTGAAATCAAAAGTATTGAAGGAGATATTGTAACTTATCCTGCTATTAATCCTGAGTTGTCTCCTGTACAAGTTAATTTTATGAAACAGAATAAACAAACTTTATCAAACAGCCCCTTTGTAATTATTTCACCGGATGACTTAAATAGTATTTCTAATAATCAAAATATTGTAATCTCTTATTTCATTGACCAAGGGTCAATTGACCAAAATACTATCAAAGTAGTATTGGATAATCAAGACATTACACATAGAGTAGATTTTTATGATGGAATTTTAGTATTTTTTGTTCCTCAAAATAATTCTAAAAGATCTTTAAAAATTACTGCTAAAACTACTGATGGACAAGTTGTTTCATCACCAAGTTGGTTATTTAGGTCATATCAAACGCCAACAATCTTTGAGCGATTAGATTTATATGGTAATTTAACTTTTATTAATAACACTAATAATTTTGATTATAAAGAAGATAATACAGTATCTGATAATGATCAAACAGGTATATTTAACCTATCTTTTTTGTATAAGAAGATCGCTGTTAAAAATTATTTATATGTGACTTCTTTAGAGGATAAGAATAATCAAAAGATTAATAAGTACTATCTTGGTTTTTTAAGTAATAATTTTGACTTACATTTAGGTGATTATAGCCCTAATTACTCAGAATTTACAGTTAATAATAAATCGATTTTTGGAGTATCTACAAGTATTAAATTCAATAATTTTTCACTTTTGATATCTACCGGTGAAGTAAATAGAAAAATATCACCTAATGATTCAAATATTGGAAGTTTTACTCGTATGAATGTTTCTTCAAAGATCGTTTTTGGAAATCTTAACAAGACATCATTATCTTTTAATCTTTCAAAGACAAAGGATAAACTTGGAAGTTTAGATGAAGGAGATTACTTTGATAATGATAATGAAGTATATACACTTCATGGTAAGGATAATATTGTTATTGGTACTGATTTTAACATAACTGACAAAACAAGAAGATTTAACTTTTATGGAGAAGTAGCAATGAGTATGTATAACAGTAATATAAATCCGGGTACACTTTCAAAGCCTGAACTTGAAGATTATATTGACAGTAATATTCCCTTTGATCCTGAAGATTTTGAATCCATAATAATAATAAATAAAAATATTGAACCATTTATAGTAGGTCTTAATAATACTGCATTAAAATTAGGTTTACGAGCTAATTATTATAAAAATAATGTCAATATAGTATTATCTCAGGTAGGACCTTCTTTTTATTCATTAAGTACAACCGGAATTGTTCAAGATAAAAGGTATATTCGTTTAAGTGACAATATTATAATTACTAATACATTATTTTTATCTGCCGGTTTAGAATTAGCTCAAGATAATACAGTCAATCAAAAAGATTATACAATTAATAGTCAGAGTATGTTTTTCTCGTTTAATTATCAGCCAATGAACTATCCATATTTTAATGTTAATTTTTCTCAAATGTCAAATGAGGATGATTTAGATTTAGAAACAAACAACATTAGTAGTTATCGTACTGATTTTATGAATCAGTATTTGTCCTTTACAACAGGTTATTCAACAAATAAATTAAACTTTGCTTATTCAAGTATTAATTTGACTTATGGGACGGGTGTAGATAAAGATAATCAAGAGAATAAATTGTTTGATAGTAATAAAAAAGATATTGGTTTGAATACATTATTTAGGTTTAATGAGATACCTTTAACTACAAAATTTGGTATCAACTATAATATGAGAAAAGAAATTTCTGATGAATCGCTTACTTTTTCAAATTTTTATATAAATAATGAATATTCTTTTCTTCAAAATATGTTAGTTCCTTATATTGATTATAGAGTAAATTATAATACCGGAGGAGATAACGAAAGTAATTCTCATCAAATTAACTTAGGAGCTAAATATAAACCCTTAAAGAATACATCTATCAATGTTAACTTTGGGTATAAACAATTTACTGAAGAAAATACAATTAATGATAATGGTTATACTTATCTTTTCTCAAAAATCGTCTTGTCACAAACCTTTTAGTTATGAAATTAAAGAGTATAACAGCAATATCTATTAGTTTGGTTGTAATACTCTTTTCATATTTTTTTTGTAATACAAACTTTGGTAATCAATTTGAAATAAATTTAAGAGACTTAATTCAAAAGCTATCATTAGATAAAAACATTAATTCTGATTCTTTAGATATAATTATTGTAGCGATAGATGATGAAAGTTTTCATACTTTAGATATACAATGGCCGTTTCCGCGAGAATATTATATTAAATTAATTGAGAATTTAAATAAAGCCGGAGCAAAATTAATAGTTTTCGATATTGAATTTTCAGAATCTTATAAAAATGAAATAGATAGCAAATTAGGTCTTGAAGCTAAAAGATATAACAATGTAATTTTTGCAGGTAAAATTTATCAAGTTAATGAGAATAATTATCTGAAGATGACACTTTTACCACCGAATAAAGATATTATAAAAAATTATTCGATTTGGGGAGTAGTTAATATGATAAATGATAATGATGGTTTTATTAGAAGATATCCATTGTTTCATAAAACAAGTTTACTATCTAATGATCATTTATTTTCCCTGGGGTTAAGAACTTTACAATGTTTACATCAAGAAGATCCTGATATTTCTTTGGATGAAAGATTGTTGTACTTTAAAGATTTAAAGGTTAACTTATCAAATCAAAATGATATAAGAATTCATTATTATGGACCTACAAAAACATTTCGACATATTTCTTTTTCTAGTGTAATAGATGATAGTACATTAGTGTTGCCAATGGAAGAGTATTTTCCAATCAATGATTTTTATTTTTTGCAAGAAAATAATGTGTTTAAAGACAAAATTGTTTTAATAGGAGCAACAGTTGAAGAATTAAAAGATAATTTTTTAACCCCTGTTAACCATTCAGGAATTTTAATGCCGGGAGTTGAAATCCATGCTAATTTGATACAAATGTTTATAGATAATAGGTTCATAAAGATATTTTCAACTAATTTATATTATTTTTTATTGTTAGGCTTAAGTTTACTTTTGTCATTTTTTTTTCAAAAAAAAAATCCTATAATCTCATCGTTTGTAGTAGTGTTTTTAATAGTTTTTAATTTTGTATTAGTTTATTATTTCTTCTTAAATCATAGTATAAGTATAACTATTTTAGCTTTTCCTTTAAATATTTTATTATTATACTTTGTGTGGTTAGTTATAAATTTTATTAATGAAAACAAAGAAAAAAAGATTATCAAAAGAACATTCCAACATTATATGGCACCTACATTAGTTAAAGAATTGTTAAAATCTCCTAAGAACTTAAAATACGGTGGTGAGCAAAAAGAGCTTACTGTATTATTTTCAGATATTAGATCATTTACAACTTATACAGAATCGCATCAAGTTCATGAAACTGTTTCAATGTTAAAAGAGTATTTAACAGAAATGGTGAATACT
>JALNXV010000159.1 GCA_023230175.1 Candidatus Cloacimonadota bacterium | reverse complement strand
AAGATTTCCTAAAAAACGCCCTATAATATATTGATATTTTTTAATAGGTTTAGTAAACAAGATAGGATAAAATTTATTTTCTAAGTCTTTACTAAACATATGATTAACTAAAGCTGCCATAATAAAGATGCTAAATATATTAATTGCAATAGAAAATACATATATCATAAATGGTGAGTTAATTGCGACTTTATCACCTACTCCGCCTATATTAACCGCAGAACCCGCTATTGCTCCTCCGGCAGCTAAATTTAATAATACAGCCAATCCCATTAAAACCAAAGTAAAGACATAAGTAGAAATGTGTTTTAACCGATATTTAATTTCATATTTACAAAATTCCCACATAAAACCTCCTATACTTTAAGTTGATTAGTATGAATATAATAAAAATAAGCATCTTCTAAATCCGGTTCAATGTGTATAAAATCATTACCGGGATCTGTTTCAGCCCAGATATGTACCATTGTTTTACCCATATACATTCTTGAAGAAATTACTTTAAATGTTTTTTCAATCTCATCAATTTGATTTTTATCAATAACTTTTTTCCAAATTTTGCCTTTTAGATTAGATAATACATTTTCCGGATGAGATTCTATTATAACTTGCCCCTGATTAATAATAGCCATACTATTACATAATTCGGTTACATCTTCAACAATATGAGTAGAAAGAATAACTATGATATTCTCACCTAGTTCCGACAGTATATTATGAAACCTAAATCTTTCTTCAGGATCAAGACCTGCTGTTGGTTCATCAACTATAAGTAATTGAGGATTGCCAATTAATGCTTGAGCAATACCAAATCTCTGTTTCATACCTCCGGAAAAACCACCTAGATGCTTATTCTTTGCATGTATTAGGTTTGTCTTTTCTAAGAGAACATTAATAGTCTCTTTTCTTACTCCGGAATCAGTAACGCCTTTTAATACAGCTAAATGATTTAATAATTCATAAGCTGTTGCCTTTGGATAAACGTCAAATTCTTGAGGTAAAAACCCTAATATTTTCCTAACTTCGTGTTTTTCTTTTAAAACATCCAAATCATTTAGAAAGATAGTTCCTTCATCCGGTTCTTGTAAGGTAGCTATAGTTTTCATTAGCGTAGATTTACCTGCTCCGTTAGGACCTAATAAGCCATACATACCGGTTTTAATTGTTAAATCAACACCTTTTAAAGCTTGAGTTCCATTATCATAAGTCTTTTTTAAGCTATTAATCTTTAATACACTCATTTTTCCTCCTGGTTATTTTCATATTCTAAAATATCGCCCGGTTGACACTCAAGAAACTCACAAATTTTTTCCAGAGTAGAAAACCTGACAGCTTTTGCTTTACCGGTTTTTAATATTGAAAGATTTTGAGGGGTAATTCCGGTAGCATCGGCTAAATCATTTAATTTTGCTTTTCTTTTCGCTAACATAACATCTAAATTAACAATTATCCCCATTATATCACCATTTCATTTTCTTCTTTAAGCTTGTTAGCTTCTTCCATTACTAACGAGATACTATATGCTATTACACCAATTAAAATATAATTAATAGGTATTGCTGAATTAATCGATAAAGGTATATTAATATGTTTATTAACAGTAAACCAAATACCTATTGTAAAGATAAAACGACAAAATGCTGAAATTAAAATACCCCAAGCTATATATTTTATATGTTTAATATTTTGAATAGTAAATATTAAACCCTGTTCATAAAGAGAAAAAAGCTTTTTAAGATGATAATAAATAAAACAAGATATCGACCCAAGATATATTATTACAAACATAAGTATGGATTTTATCCAAAAATCTGTTAATAACTGAAAAGGTATTGCGGAATGCATTATCTCTACATAATAATGAGCAATATCTGATAGTTGTTCAGATGAGTATAAATGCGTACCAAAACATAACATATCACCTTTATCAGTTGTTGTTATTCCGGCATAAATTACTAATAATAAAATAATTGCAACAATTAAAATTATAATAATAGTGTTTAAGCTATACTTCATTATTTTGCTTATCTTAAGTATTTTTTCCATATTAACCCTCTTTTTAAATCTAATAATGCAAAGATATAATATATTTAAATTTTGTCAATAAATTTTTAATGATTATCGTTAAAAATTTATTGCTATAGGTTTAATTGATGGATATATCTATATTCATAAGTCAATCTCTAAAATAATATAAATAATTTTTTGATTGACATTTTTAAGAACTTAATAATTTTTAAATCAATATCAGGAGGATAAATGAAAAAAACTTTAACATTATTTTTCACACTAATTTTATCAATTACTCTTTTTGCTCAAGAAGCAGAAACTGACCAAGAAGTATTAGAAGAATTAGAAGATATAAAAGAAACCTCCGAAAGTCTTGAAATAATCTTTCCGGAAAACTCAAGCTTAACTATTGGTACTTGTCCGGTTTTACTTAACACAGACCAAGTTCGACAATCAAGCAGAGAGCAAGCAGGGATATTTACTACAAAATTAGCCGGAGTATTTAGTACTTACGAATTAGCCATATTAAGAAAAATATCTGAATATAATATCATAGAACAACAAATGCAAATTGAACGCAATATTATGTTAAATTTAGACTTAATGTATGAAAATATAAATAATATTTTCTATATAGATGGGATTGAAAGATTTTCATATTTTATTGGTCTATATGGAGATAATGAATATGAACCTTTGCCAACATTTACTGCTTATCAAGATATACCTTATGAAATGAATGACTCTTTATCTGTATATAATAACTATATCATTAGTTCTACAGTAGCAACATCCTATAGACTAGATGTAGCACTTGATGAAGCTTTTGAAAGAGCTTTAACTGAAATATCAAAATATCTTGACCTTTCAGTTAGAACAATGACCCAAGATTCTGATTTACTACATCAAAAAGCTACGTTATTATCAACTGATATTGAACTTCATAATATCCGGTTTTCAAAAATATTAATCAGTAGAATCGGGAAAAACAAGGCTTTCCATTTTAAAGTTTTATTACAATTAAAAAAGGAATTATAATGCATATCACAGCTATAATACCGGCAAGAATGTCTTCAACAAGGCTTCCCGGTAAACCTCTCATAAAAATACATAATAAAACACTTATACAACGAGTATATGAAGCAGTAAAAAAAACCAAGTTATTTGATGAAATCTTTATTGCTACTGATAGCGAAGAAATATTTAATCATATCAATACACTTAATGCAAAAGCTGTTATGACCTCTATAAATCATAACTCCGGCACTGACAGAGTCTATGAATGTCTTAATAATCTCAAAAAAGATACAAATTTTAAGACTGATTTAATCATTAATGTTCAAGGCGATGAACCATTTATTTCAAAAAAAGAGCTACAACCTTTGATTAGTGTTTTTAAGGATAATAATGTTGTGGTTGCTTCATTAATGTATCAAATTGAAGATAGAGATGAAATCTCCAATCCAAATAATGTTAAAGTTGTAATCAATTCTGATAATGATGCAATCTATTTTTCTCGTTCAGTAATCCCTTTTAATAGAGATTCTACAGATAAAGTCAAATATTATAAGCATATAGGTGTTTATGCTTATAGACCTGAGGCACTTAAAACTTTTATAAATTTAAATCAAAGTATCTTAGAAAACATTGAAAAACTTGAGCAACTCAGATTTATAGAAAACAACATTCCCATTAAAATGATCTTAACTGACTACAAGGGTATCGGAATTGATACTCCACAAGATTTAAAAAATGCTAATATGTTAATAAGCGATGACAAAGACTAATCTATGACTGAAAGTAAAATTAAAAAGTATAATACTAATGCAGTCAATCTTGGATTATTTTATAATATTTTCTTAGCTGTCATTAAGACCATTGTTGGTATCTTTGGTCATAGTTCAGCATTATTAGCTGATGGAATTAATTCTACTTCTGATGTAGTTTATTATATAGCAGTTAAAGTATTTTTAAAGATTGAAGATAAACCTGCAGACAAAGAGCATCCTTTTGGTCACAAACAAATGGAAAATATTGCATCCATTGTAATAGCAGCTTTTATTATAACCACAGCTATCACCATAGCATGGAATAGCATTAACACCTTTTTTGATTTAGTAAACGGTAATGAACCATATAAAAATGTTGCATTATTAACATTATACATTGCCATATTTACATTTATATCAAAGATATTTTTAAGTATTTATACTAAATATATTGGCAAAAAAACTAAAAATCCTGCTATTATTGCTTTAGCATCTGATCACATAAACGATATCTTTGCATCATTAAGTGTCATAATAGGGATAACTTTTGCCTTATATGGTTATACTTGGGTTGATCCACTTGCAGGAGTTTTAGTCTCATTATTTATTTTAAAAACAGGGATTGAGATTCTAAAAGATTCAGCAAATGAACTTATGGATGCTTCACCAACAGACAAAATGAAAGAATTAGTCTTTGAAAATGCAAAAAACTTTAAACAAATAGGTTCTGTGGAATCAATTTTATGCCATAGATACGGCAAATATTATTCTTTAAACATAACTATAGGTATTGATGGCATAACAACAATGAATCAAGCAGATAAAATAGCTGATTTATTTGAAAAAAAGCTTTTATCAGAAGATAATGAATTAAAATATGTTTTTATTCATTATCACCCATATATATCATAAAAAATGTTTTCAAATATTTATTTAGAAACTTTCTTGGCATATCTTATAAAAAAAAACTTGCAAAAAATTAGAAGTATAATTAATTTGCACATATTATAATGATTAATAAAATTATGGAGGAATAATGAAACGAATTATATTGGCAGTTATAGCCTTATTAATGATAGGCAGTATATTTGCTGCCGGTACTGAAAAACTAGTAATAATTGGCTTTGATGCTATGGACAGAGAAAGTAGATACATCAAAACTATGCTCGACAAAAGAGACATCAATAACATCTTCGGTGAAGATGATCATTTTGAACTTATCTTTGGAAAACCGGTTAATAATGCATTAAAACAACTAAATATCGAAAGCAATATGGATGAATTAAGCAGTGAAAATGCTAATCTCATCGGAGAATCATTAGATGCATCTATTGTCGTTTGGGGTACTATCATCAAAGTAAGTGATACTATGTTTAGAATTTCCGGCTCGATGAGAAGTCAACGTTCAGGAAATCTTTCAAGATTTAGCTTTGAAGTATCGAGAGACAAAAACCAAAGAGAAGAAGCCATCAACCAAAATTTATTAAACACACTAAAAGAATTCTCCACCGGAGAATCTTCTAAATTATTTAATATTGCCTTACAACAATTTAATAATAAACAATATGAAACAGCTGAAGAACAGTTCCTCAGAATTATTGAAATTGACAGCAATAATATCGATGCTTACTACTATCTTGGATATATAAAATTTGAACAAGGTAGTTTTGCCGAAGCTTCTGACTATTATAACAATGGACTTCAGATTGACCCTAATAGCGAAAAATTACTTTTATATCTATCTGAATCATACAAACGACAAGGAAAATTAGATGATGCTATCGAAGCTTTAGAAAAAGTTGCCCAAAATAATAACGATCCTCGAATTTTCCTTAATATTGCAAGATTATATAAAGACAGAGGCTTACCTACTGAAGCTATGAATGCTCTCGACCAAGCTCTTGAAAATGATGCTGAATATGATCAAGCCCATGAATTATATGCAGAAATTGCTTATGATAATAATTTCTATGAAAAAGCTATCACTCATTTAATCTTTATGACAGATCTTAAACCGGATGATGAAGAATTTGCAAGAAAACTTGCTTTAAGTTATCAAAAAACAAATCAATTAGATAAAGCTATCCAAAGATACCAAGAAATAATCGCTCAAGACAATAATAATTTAAAAGCTTATATGAATCTTGCTTCTGCGTATAGAGCTATCGCTCAAGAAAGCTCTAATGAAGCAAAAAAATATAATCAACTTGCATTAAATGCATTTTTAGAAGCAAAAAGAATCGATCAGGAAAATCCTCGTATCGAAATAAGCATATCCGACGTTTACCTTGCTTTAAATGACTATGTTAATGCTGAAAAATACGCAAAAGCAGCTGATAAAAAACAAGATAACCTTTATGAAGCAAGCCAAATCTTAGGCACTATAGCTCAAAGAAAAGGTATTGAAAAATATAATCAATATGTTGAATTACAAACTCAAACAGATAGCGGAAAACTTTACGGAGATGAATTAGATAGTACTATTTCAAAAAGAGATAAAACTAAAATTGATGCTCATACTTTCTTTACTCAAGCAGATGAATTATTTAAACAGTCTTTACAAAAAACTGATTCAGACAAAATCAAAAATGAAATCCAAAAAAGAATTCAAACTAATCAACAATACATAGATCAAACTAAACCGGACTTCTTTAATTAATTTAAATTTCATATAAAACAGGGCATTATGCCCTGTTTTTTTTATGTTAAATATTACAAAACAACAAGGGACCTCCAAGATGCTTTAAAGCATCTTGGAGGTCCCTTAACGACTGATTGAATAAATACACTTATGAGACTATTGAATAATTTCATTTATTGTTCTACAAGCTTCCAGCTTGTAGTTTCATAAAATATTGAACACCTATCATTTAAGGTTTTTTAGTGCAAGCAAGGATGCTCAACAACAACATTATTCAATAGCTTTTTATAACCTATTAATATATATACAATTAAGATTATATTTACCGGATAATAAGTATCCTAAGGATTTTTCTTGACAAAATTCAAATAAAAAATGCTATTTATTTTAAAGGAGTTATCAATGGAAATTTATTCAATAAAAAGAAAAAAAAATTATTTTGAAATAATTGACCAGACATTGTTACCAACAAAAGAACAATACATTACCATCAAAGATTACAAAGATATGATAGAAGCAATTAAAAAACTCAGAATAAGAGGTGCTCCGGCTATTGGAATAGCAGCTGTTGCTACAGCATATTTAGCTTGTGAACAATTTGAGAAAGACAAAGATTACATAAAACTAATGCCAAAAATAATAACAGAAATTGAACAAAGCAGACCAACAGCGGTAAATCTTTTTTTTGCTACCCAAAAGTTAAAAACAATCTTAAAAGAAACTCCTTTATTATGGAAAAATAAAATACATACATTAGTAGATGAGTTTATGAGTTATGAAATGCAAGCTTGTGAAAATATGGCAATTAACGCTATTAACATTATACCGAAAGAATATTCTATATTTTTAACTCACTGTAACACAGGAAGTCTTGCTACTTACGGAATAGGTACTGCCCTTGGGGTAATAAGAAAGATTTCAGAAAACAACATTAGGTTCAGAGATAATCAAGCTATCCACGTTTATGTAGATGAAACAAGACCTTTATTACAGGGTAGCAGACTGACTATGTGGGAATTAATCAAGTCCAAAATTGACTGCACTCTTATAACTGACAATATGGCAGCTAAAGTAATAAGTTCAAAAGGCATTCAAGCAATCATTACCGGTGCTGACAGAATAGCATCAAACGGAGATACAGCAAATAAAATCGGGACATACAATCTATCTATCTTAGCAAAACATTTCAAAATTCCGTTCTATATCGTTGCCCCGGAGACTACTATAGATAAAAACATCAAATCAGGCAAAGAAATGATTATTGAAGAAAGGAACCCAAACGAAATTATCAAAATTAAAGACCAATTTATTGCCCCGGAAGAATCAAAAACATTTAATCCGGCCTTTGATGTTACTCCAAATGAACTTATCACAACAATAATTACTGATAA
>JALNXV010000158.1 GCA_023230175.1 Candidatus Cloacimonadota bacterium | reverse complement strand
ACTTACCAAAGGTGAGAAAAGATCAGCTTAAAGATTTGATATGTTTATTTACAGACATATTTAGAATAACGCCTGCTGTAAATTTTGATACTTCTGGTTTAAACTTTGAAGAAAGAAAAGAATACCTTGAATATAGAAGATTTGATAAGTATATTGTTTTACGTGTTCCTCCAAAAAACGGAGATAAGTCAATAAAAAGTTTGTTACCTGTTTATGATGGTGCTCATAATAATTTAACGCAATATATGGCTAAGACATTTAATCTTTCAAAACAAGAAACTTATGAATATATAGAGAACATATGGAAATTGCTAATCAATTTAAAGATTATCAAATCATCTGGAAATGATGGGAGAGGTAAGATAGATTTTTCTTCTTTTGATATTATTTCAAAAGATAAAACAAACTGGTTTGTTTGTGATAAGTGTAAGGCAATCACCTCTCATAATATTAACGACTCTTGCGTTAAGGGAGATTGCAGTGGAACACTAATTTCATGCAATCCAGATGAGTTATTGAAGGACAATTACTATCGGAATGAATATGTAAGTAAAAAAATAGAGAGCATAGTTGTTCAAGAACATACAGGTCAACTCACTCGTGAACAAGGTAGGAAATACCAAAAAGAATTTAAATCAAAAAAAATCAATGTTTTAAGTAGTTCAACTACGTTTGAAATGGGAGTTAATATTGGTACTTTGGATACTGTATTTATGAGAAACGTTCCACCTACGAACGCAAATTATGCTCAACGTGCTGGGCGGGCAGGACGCAGTAAAGAATCGGTTGCTTTTGTTTTAACATACGCTAATCATAATTCTCATGATCAAATTTATTTTAATGATCCAGTTCCAATGATTGAAGGGAAAATCAATCCTCCATATTTTAAACTAGACAATAAAAAAATAGCACTACGACATATTATGGCGTATGTTATTAGTATGTTTTATCGAAGCACAGATTTAGATAGTAAATTAAGCACTTTTATAGAGGTCGGGTACTCAAATTTGCTACTTTTCATTAATGATAATAAAGATTTTTTGGAAAATGGAATCAAATCTATCTTGCATGATGATTCTCTCAAGTATTTCGATAATTATCGTTGGCTTGATGAGATGATAGCAGAAAATTCGTTATTGAATATCTTCTTAAGTGGTGTAAAAATTGAGATTGACAATTTGAAAAATGCTGAAGATAAGGCAAGAGATGAGAAAAGATACAACGACGCATCTAGCTATTCTTCTCAAAGAAAAAGTCTACTTAACATGGGGATTGTAGAAGCTCTTGCAAAATATAATGTCATTCCTGGATATGGTTTTCCGATTGATGTAGTTCCATTAAAGGTTTATGATACAATCAAAAAAGATTTTAATAAAAATCTTGATTTGGGCCGTGATTTAGCTGTTGCTTTATCAGAATACGCGCCGGATTCTGAAATTATTGTAGACAAGAACAAATACACATCAAGATACATAATCTTACCTAAAGAAGGAGAACTTCCTAAATACTACTATTACAAATGTAATGAAAAGAAGTGCGGAAAAATCCAAATAAGTACGATAAAAAAAGATTCAGTGAAATGCGATGTATGTGGGTCGGAAACTGAAGAATTATCTTTCATGGTGCCAAATCTTGGATTTATTACTGATGAGAAGAATAAAGAAAGTTCAATTCTCAAGCCTAGAAAAACATATTCTTCAGAAATTAGTTATTTAGGTTCTATGGAACCCTACCAAGCTGATTTAAATATAAATGACTTTTTATTTGTGCAACAAACAAGTGAGGATAAGTTGCTAGTTGTAAATGAAAATCCTTTCTTTTATTGTTCAAGTTGCGGTTATGCAGTGCTTGATAAGAAAAAGAAAGATCTGGATTTTTTTGATAAATCTCATAATACATTTAGAGGTAAAGAGTGTTCAAATAAAATACTTAAGCAGACAAAACTTGGACACATTGTTATTACAGACGTCATAAAAATGAGAATTGATATTCCTATGGATTTTGATGTGGCATTCTCGACGATTACAGCTATAAGCAATGGCATTACTTCATATCTGCAAATCGATTCAAATGATATTAATGGAATACTTGTAAAAGATACTATGGATAGATACGCTTTTGTTTTCTTCGATACAACGTATGGTGGAGCTGGAAATGTGAAGCAATTGATTAATAAAAATGGACTAAAATCAGTTCTTGAAAAAGCATTAATCACTGTGGATAATAATTGTTGCAATGAAGAGGTTTCTTGTACAAATTGCTTAAGAAACTACAAAAACAGTAAATATCATAAAAATCTTAAGCGAAAGTATGCTAGAGACACTTTAAAAACAATTTTATCTAAGTTTTAATTGCCCGTGATATGAATGAAGATTTTCAATATTTTTGAAACAATTGATTACCAAGTTTTATATATTTTATGGTTTATCAAGAAAATGGATCAGAATATGAGCGACTCATGTCGCTTTTTTCTTTATATTCATCAGATGAATTTTTAACTTGCGATAATAATTGATCATTGCTATTGACATTGTTACGTAATAGTGTAAAATACAATTGATGAATAGATTTCCACTCGTGAGTTAAGGAGGCAAATTATGGAAACAACTAAATATAAAATCAGTGAATTAGCCGAAGCTGCTAATGTCACTGTAAGAACAATTCGATACTACGTAAGCAAAGGATTACTTACACCACCTAAGGAAGATGGAATATATAGTTATTACTCAGAAATCAATCTGAAAGAATTAAAGTTAATTAAAGCATATCAAGAGCAGTATTTACCACTTGATGTGATTAGAGACAAATTACTAAATCATGAAGTGGAAGTTAATCTAGATTCAAAAGTAGAAGATGAAATCAGTAATAAGGAACAACTATTTCGAAAAGTAATGGTTATACCTGGAATTGAACTTAGTATAAGAGAGGATGTCTTGGATAAAGCAAAGATTGAGACTTTAGTGAATTATATTAAAAAAGTGATTAACAATATCTAATCGGAGGATATCAATGAAAAACAAAAGTAATGATCAAGTCATATCATTTAACATTTTAGATGAAGAAAGTAATATATCACTTACAAAAGTCATTTATACTGGCCATATCGTAGGCAAGTTTAATACTTGGACTGTTGAACAAGAATATTTGAATTTGAATGCTGATCAATCTGTAGAAATTTACTATACATTTCCTTTAAAAGCCGGAGCAACCGTCACATCATTTAGAGCTAATATTGGTGATAAAGAATTAAAAGGTGTTGTCAAAGAAAAGGAACAAGCTCATCAAGAATACCAACAAGCAATTGCTAGTGGGGATTCTGCTTACTTGATGGAGAATGTTGACTCTAATATTTTTAAAATGTCTTTAGGTCGAGTCATGCCAAATGAACTTGTCAAAATAACCATTGGTTATCTTGAAACGTGTGATGTTTATGATAATCAAATCGATATATTATTACCAACCCTTGTTGGACAAAGATATAATGATATCATATCGAATCAATTGATTAGAGATGATAAAGTAAGTTATTCCTGTGATTTTATCATCAATATTGAAGATAATTTATCAGTTAAAGATATTGATTCTTCTTCACATACCATCAAAGTTATGAATAATAAACAAGTGGTTAGTTTGAACAATAAATTAAATCGTGATTTTAAGCTAGAAATAAAATTAGATAATGAATTCAAAACAACCGCACTCATAAATGGGCATTATCTATTAGTTGATGTGATGCCTAAACTGGAAGAACCACAACATATATCTCCAAAGAAATACATATTTGTGATTGATCGATCAGGATCGATGGAAGGGCGGAATATGAATGCCGTCAAGGATTTATTGAACGCTGCACTCGCACAACTAGAACCCGATGATCTGATCGAAATCATATCATTTGGTAGCACATATGATGTTCTATTTAATACATTAAAAACTGTAGTTAGTGTAAGAAAAGAATTAAAAGATTACATAAATTCTCTTTCTGCAAATATGGGTGGTACTGAAATTCTTGGAGCTTTAAAAAAATCACTCACTCTTTCTAACAATGCGAACATTATTTTAATTACAGATGGACAAGTGGGGAATGAAGAGTATATTTCTAACCAAGTTTTACAAAACATAAAAAACAACCATTTGTTTCTATTTGGACTAGATATGAATGTCAATGAATCATTTTTAGATAAAATAGCAAAAGCAGGTCGCGGTAAAGCTTATTATTTTGCACCTGATGAAAGTCATTTTACGAACAAACTGATTAGAGCTTTTTCAAATATCAACAGTGCAATCTCAGCCAAAGTAAAACTTACAACAAATAATAAAGAATTGGACCGATATATCTATTCTGATGTTGCATTCAATTATGAATATTGGACTGCGATATTAAAGCTTGATCATTTAAATGAAGATATCTTAGTAACCATTGATAACACTGTTACTGTGATTAAGAAAGAAGACGTCAAAGAAACAAATATTGAGTTAAATAAGGTTTTCGCATCGCGGAAAATAAACTATTATGAATCATTAATGAGTAGAGATTTAACTAAATCGGATGGATATAAAAAATTGATTATCAAAACAGCTATAGAACATCAAATTGATTCAAAATATACATCATTTTTAGCAATTAATGAAAGAGATCAAAAAGTTTATGATGTTCCACAAATTGAAGAAACACCTGTTATGAATAGTTTCGATTCTTTCAGCGCGATGGATATGTTTTCTCCTCAACTTGTAGAAGATGTAGGCAATTATTTTGCTTATGCAGACCCTTCACAGTATGAACCATTTGATTATGATGAAAACGAAGAAGCTCTAGAAATCAAATTATTAGAACTTATTGACGCAATCGAATCAGGAGAATTCAAAACCATTAAATCTTTAATTTTAGAAATCAATGATATAATTATAAAAATAAGTAGCGAGGATGTCATATCCATTACAGCAATAGAACTTATCAATGAAATTAAATCTTTGGATCGATTGATTTATGATCAATTGTTAAAAGGAGTTCAAGAAGAGATAAAAACATTATTTAAAAACCATTAAATCTTGAAATTGATGATTGACAAAGTTATTTAGATATGTATAATGACGAATATGATAAAACTAAACTTTATAAGGAGAATACATTGGAACTTAACATTGAAAAAGAACCAAGTGATTTTGAATTGGATCAAATTGAGAATGTTTTATTTAAATCAAGAGATGTAAATTTAAATGATTCTCTAGGCCTTTACTTAAAAGATATTGGTCAAGTGAAACTTTTGACGAGAGAAGAAGAAATCGAACTTGCGAATACGATAAAGAGTTCACGTGGATCTCTTGATGAAAAAGTTATCCTAAATGGACAAAAAGCAAGGGACAAGATGATTTTGGCGAATATGAGATTAGTCGTAAGTATTGCCAAAAAATATGCACACTCTAATTTAGAATTAGCAGATCTCATTCAAGATGGTTCGATGGGACTTATGAAAGCAGTTGACCGATTTCAAGTTGAAAGAGGATTTAAGTTTTCCACTTACGCAACTTGGTGGATTAGACAAGCCATTTCACGCTCAATTTCTGATACTTCTAGAACGATTAGGCTTCCGGTTTATATTCATGATATGCTATCAGCTGTTAGAAAAGTAAAAAGACATTATGCAAATGAACACGGTATGGAACCTGATATCGAAATCATATCAGAAATCAGCGGTATTCCTGTGTCAACGTTAAAAATGCTGGAGCTTTATAATGCAGACGCGATATCGATTGATCAATCTGTTGGTGAAGATGATTCTACACTTTTAGATGTTGTAAGAGATACTAAAAATCCTACTCCAGAGGAATTCCATAATTATAAAGTTCTCGAAGCTTATGTTCATAGTGTTTTAGAAGAATTAGAGAAGCGAGAAAGAGAAATTATTAAAATGAGATATGGGATTGAATCCGATAAAAAGACTTTGGAAGAAATAGGTAAGATTTTTAGTATAACCAGAGAGCGAGTTAGACAACTTGAAAGTAAAGCAATAAAGAAATTACGCAAATTAATGACGACTTATTAGTCTATCAAATCAATTGATTTATTCAAATAAAATATAATAACGGAGGTAAAAATGGCGAAAGGGCATGATTTTAATTTTGAAGGTGGAGAAATACTAAGTAAAATTGGTGCAGCTTGGTTTGTTTCCTTTTCGTATTTCAATTATGTTGATCATAAACATTTAGCATGGAAAAACCCCAAGTTTAGTGATTTATCAGTACAACAAAGAACAAATAATTATAACAAATCAAAACAATACCATGTCATCTGGCTGAATGAAGTTTTGGATATGAAACAATTGGATAAACATAAAAATTTTTGCGGATTACATTCTACTAAAATCAAAGAAATGGCAGATGCAATTCTACTTAAGATATTGAATCAATAATTAAGCAATTTTTTGGCTTTAATTTAGCTTCAAATATATTATTATTTATTTAAATTTGAAGAAGCAAATTTTATTTTTATATTTTAAATACCTAAAAAAGCAACCATCTCAATGATGATTGCTTTTTTAATTATAACTATGAAAATTATTAATTATCTAATTTATTATAATCTTCGTAAATTCTCAAAGATAATTTGAAAACATTTTTAAATAATTCACGAGCATTTGGTGGCGATTGAATCTCGATATTTGGGCCAAATTTTAAAAAATAGCTTAACATTTTTTTGTCCGTACTTGTAAAGGATTTAATAATAGCGTCCTTGGGAGAACTTGTTCTAGGTCGACCATGAGTATTGAGTTCAAATTGTTTTAAACCTAATTCTGTAAATCTTACAATATAAATTTTTTCAGAATCATTTGAATCATCATTTTCATAATAATTCTTTAGATAATATTCTTCTATAAGATTAATCTCATCTTGAGTCAATTTATAATATCCATCATCCAGTTTATAATCATTTGTAAAGTTTTTCAGCTGCCTTACCCGAGGGATATTTGCTCCTAGTATGTATCCCAAAATATAGTGCCTTTGTGTATTTTCATTAAATACAACTCTTAATGGAACTATCGATTCATACAATTCTCTATATCTATATCGAATTATTCCGTTTGATTTAGAAATTCTGTCCCAAACCTTTATTAAAGCGGCATAATATATTTTTTCTCTTTCTCTAATGGTAAAGCGAGCATAATTTTCAAATACACAACGAATAAAGAATGCTTTTATTAGAGAAAATGTTTAATAGTTAGTAAGAAGATATTTATATTTTACTTCAACAAAGAAATACTTGTGAAAGCGCATTCATGCTATAATTGTTATAATCTTAAGTGAAGTATGAGTGATTCTAATAAAATCTTCACAATGAGAGAGCACACATGTTTATTTGTGTTGCTTTTTTCATTAGTTATATTTAATAATACAAACATAAGTTAACGAGGTGATTTTTTTATGTATGATGCATTTGATAAGTATTCCATAACCCAATATCCAGTTAAACAAATCCTTTCGTTTATCGATGCTGGTGATATTGCTATTCCAGAAATCCAAGACCCTTTGTATGGAGAGCAAGCCAAGTAAGGGATTTAATTGATTCCTTATATCATGGCTACCCCACAGGATACTTGATTATTTGGCAAAATAATGATGTGAAACTTAAAGATGGCGGTACATCGATTGGAAAGAAAATTCTAATTGATGGACAACAAAGAGTGACTGCACTCATGACAGCTTTAGGTGGTAAAAAAGTTGTCGATAAAGATTATAAAGAAATTCATATCCGCATTGCGTTTAATCCATTTGCTGAAAGCGATGATTTGCTATTTGAAGTTCAATCAAATGCACATGTTAAATCTAAACAATGGATTCCAGATATA
>JALNXV010000157.1 GCA_023230175.1 Candidatus Cloacimonadota bacterium | reverse complement strand
GCTAAAGAGGTTTGGGAGTATTTTATTCCCGGTGCTCACGCACCGGGCTATTAAAGGGCCGCATCTACGATGCTTTTATTGAACCTCAAACTGCGTTTGAGAATGATTAATGTGGACTTGAGTCTCTAATCGTCAAAATCGTAGCTTGACCATCTTGGTCGAGTAGGAAAGAAGGGACTTGAGAACACAAAGCCATTTCGCCGTTCTTAACTCACATTCGCTATGCTCATTGCAAGTCAAATCCGGCTTAAATGCAAGTCAAATCCTGTTTTTTTAGTGCAAGCAAGGATGCTCGCACAACATTTTCGCCGTTTTTGACTCACACTCACTTCGTTCGTTGCAAGTCAAGTCCGGCTAAATTACAAGTCGAATTCTGTAATATTGAAACTTGTTTTATTCGCCGGCTTTCATTCTGCGTTCAATATCTCTTTTTAGGTCTTTTGATTGTATTGTATCTCTTTTATCGTACATTTTTTTACCTTTTGCTAAGCATAAGATAACTTTACATTTGCCTTTTTCATTGATATGTATTGATTTAGGTATGAGGGTTACGCCATCTTGGTCTATTTTGCTTTTTAGACGTTTAATTTCACGTTTATGTAATAGAAGTTTTCTTTTTCTTTCCGGTTCATGATTGAAGTAAGTTGTTTTTTCATAAGGGCTTATATGCATACTAAATAGCCATACTTCATTATCTATAATTTTAGCATAGGAATCTTTAAAATTAATTTTTCCTAATCTGATACTTTTTATTTCAGTTCCTTTAAGTACGATACCGCATTCAAGTTCTTGTAAGAAAAAGTATTCAAAGGATGCTTTTCTATTTTTAAATTCTATCATAATAACTCCTTAAATTATATTTTATAACTAAGTGCTTTTTGTCAATTATTTTTTTGTTGACAAACATTGCGTAGTTACTAATATTAGCTTTTGAAAGGATTTGTATGAAAACATATATAGTAAATGGAAATGTTTGTTTTGAAGAAAATACTGAGATTTGTGATATTGAGATAACGGATCATTATATTTCAGCTATTGGAGTAAATTTACCGAGAGAATCGGGGTCAAAGGTTATAGATGCTAAGGGAAAATTAGTATTGCCGGGACTAGTTGATTTTCATTCACATTTTCAAGAGACAGTGGGTCCTCATACCTCTAATGAAACATATACAACAGGCACAAAAGTTGCAATTTTAAATGGTATAACTACAGTTAATTGTTTTGTGAGTCAAAATTTTAATCAGAGTTTGTCAATAGCTATCGGGTCTGCAGTAGAAAAAGCTAAAGATAAAATTTATTGTGATGTAAGGTGGCATATTACTCCTACAAGATTTTCTGATATAAATTATAATGATATAGCTAAGTGGATAGAAAGAGGTTTTACTTCTTTTAAATTTTATACTACTTATAAGCAATCTAATCTTTATTTACCTTATGAGAAATTGTTAGAGATAGTAAGACGATTAAATAGATATGATCCGACAATTATTGTTCATTGTGAAGATGAAGCTGTAATGAATAGTGCTAGGATTAGTAACGGTAATCCCAAAAATATAAAGGCTCAAGCTATCATTAGGAATGAAGAAGCAGAACTATTTGCTACTGAAAAAGTAATTGATATATGTAAGATGACACAAGTTAATATAGTAATAGCTCATGTTAGCTCAGCAGATACATTAGGTCAAGTAGAACTTGCCAAAAGAGATTGTCCTTTGATTTGTGAGGTTACACCTCATTATGTCTTTTTAAATCAAGATAGATATTTGCAAGAAAACGGTCATAGGTATCTAGTAACTCCCCCTTTACGTTCTGAAGAATGTAGAGAATTAATGCAAAAAAAGATTTTAATGGATTACGCAGATATTTTTTCATCTAATCATAGGAGCTATTCAAAAAGTGATAAAGACAGATCTAAAATTGATTATCGTCAAAATCCTGCCGGAATACCGACTATCGGTGCTTTATTTTATTTATTTTCAGACCTTTTTATTAATCAATATGATTTTCCTTTACACATATATGTTAGAAAGCTTACCTCTAATCCTGCCAGGATGGCCGGGATATATCCGCAAAAGGGTGTGATTGCAGAAAATTCAGATGCTGATATTATTATAGTTAATCCTAATGGAGAGTCAAGACCTGTTGTTCCTACTCTGGTAAATTCATATAATCCATGGGAAGATTTTAATACAAGGTTTAGTATGGATTATGTATTTCTTCGAGGTCAATTAGTAGTTAAAGATAATAAATTAATTGATGAAGATAATATGTCCGGAGAAATCTTGTGTGAGACTGATTAATTTTATTTAGTTAAGATAGTATTGGAAAAATCAAAAAATGAACGGGTTAGTTTTATGAAATTTTAGACATAAATAAAGTTTCTTCACCGTTTTTAAAGTAATTTAAATCTTTGTAGTAGGAAATCCACTTAATTGCTTTTTCATTATTTAGAATTACGGGCATTCTATCGTGAATATTAGAAACATATTTATTTGCTTGAGTAGTAATGATGGTGAAGGTTGTTAATGAAATTATATCATTTTTCCAAATTTCATATAGTCCGGCAAAACTTTTAAAACAGTCATCCGGATTACTAAAAATGTATTTATCATTAGCTGAGGATTTTTCGTAAAAACATTTAAATGGTATCAAACATCTTCTTTGTTTATAAGCGTATTTAAAGGAAGGTTTTTCTTTGATCGTTTCAATTCTGGCATTAATGGTTTTATAAGCAAAATTGGTATCTATAAAGTCGGATAATCTTGGTTTTTCATTATAAGTTTGATTATCATAGCTGAATAACATATTGTTTAGTTCAGATTTTTTTTTATCTTTTACCCAAAAAGGTATTAAGCCCCATTTTGCCGGGAAGAATCGAACTTGATTATTGATTATTGCAATTATAGGAAAGTAATTCATTGGTTTTATAATATTTTGTGTATAAAATTTATCATTATTTTGAAAGAAATTTAATAAGTCATTTTCGTCATTTAAGAATATATTATCATCCATATTAAAGTCTGCATCTTTTAAGAAATTATAATATTCAATGACTGACTTTAACCCCGCAAAAATTGCAAATTGTCCACACATAATGCCTCCTTTATTTGGCTTTAACGATAGGTAACTCTGTCCATCTGGTGGTAAATCTTGAGCTAATCATTTCTCGTTTCATACTCCAACTTTTTTTTATACCGTTACTTGCGAAGAAGATTATATCTTTATCATATTGCTTATTGATTTTGTCAACAAGTTTCATAACTTTATCACGATTATCATCGCCGTATCTGCTATAAAATAAGTCCGGATAAATCCTGTCTTCAGGAATCATATTTGTAATCATTACCCCGGATTTTTTGTAAGCATATCCGGGTTTATATATTTTTTCTAATAGACTTATGGCTAATTTAATAAAATCAGGAGTGTAAGCCGAGTAATTAATAAGATTTGCTTGAGTGAAATTTGCATATTGGCTTCCGCTATTAAAAGGATTAGTAGTAATGAATATGTGTAATGTTTTGGCAACGTGGTTTTTTTTTCTTAATCTTTTAATTGCTTTCGTACAAAATAAAGAAATTGACTCAGCCAGTTCAATGTATTGAGTAACCGGTCTGCCAAAAGATCTTGAACATACAATACTTTTAGGATTTGGTATTTCTTTTTCAAGTTCAGAACAAGGTATGCCTTTTAGTTCGAGCTGAGTTTTTTCTCCTACAATACTCATTTCTTTTTTTACCCATTCTTGATTACAATTGATGAAATCATAAGCAGTATAAATACCATTTTTTCTTAGTCTTTTATTGTGTTGACGACCTATGCCCCAAATATCTTCTACTTTTACAGATTTTAAAAGCTTATGTATTTCGTCTTCTGAAAGTGTCGTCAAGTCAAAGACTCCTGATTTAGTTTTTTTAGCTATTTTATTAGCGATTTTTGCAAGAGTTTTTGTTTTGGCTATACCTATAGATACCGGAATGCCTGTAGATTTCTTGATTTTTGTACGTAAGGTTTCGGCATATTGAGTATAGCTATTAAAAGGTTGAATTCCATCAAGTAATAAAAATGCTTCATCAATTGAATAGATTTCTATGTCAATTGCTGTATCACGAGCTATTTTCATTACTCTTGAAGACATATCTCCATAGAGTTCATAATTTGAAGAAAACAAATATACATATTTACCTTGTTTTTGTAGCATTTCTTTAACCTTAAATCCCGGCATTCCACGAGTAATACCCATAGCTTTTAATTCCGGAGAAAGGGCGACTAAACAACCATCATTGTTTGATAATACGCCTACAGGTTTATTCTCAAGAAAAGGATTGAATGCCCTTTCACAGGAAACATAAAACTGATTGCAATCCATTAAAGCATAAACAGAATTAATATTATTATAATTATTTTCCATAATTAGTTTTATTAATTAGGTTTATGGATAACCCAAGTGACTATACCCCAGATTAAGAAATCCATCCATTCTTCTATCTTGAAGGGCTTATAATCATTATTTTCGGGATATAACCAATATTCATTTTTAATGATTTTTAGACGTTTAACAGTGAGTTCTCCATCTATGACAGCAATCACAATATTGTTATTATATGCTTCTTTCCCTCTATCAACCACCAAAATGTCTCCCGGGAAAATATTTGCTAAGGACATCGAGTATCCTTCTACCCTTACAAAATACGTCGCACTTGCGTCATCTATCATTAATTCATTTAAATCAAGTACATCCTCGATATAATCCCGAGCGGGAGAAGGGAATCCTGCCGGAATATTATTTCCTAAAAAGAGAATCAATTGTTTATTGTTGTCTGCTTCTAAAGCAGGTCGATAGATTGTATTGTCAATTTCTAAAGAAACTTTATATCTTTCCATAAGTACCTCCAATTATAATTACAAGATATTATAAATGAATTATCTTGTCAAGCTTTAATTGCATTATTGCAACCATTGTCAGCCGATAAATAAGAGGTAATAAAAAAATAGTTGACAAAAGATGTATTTGTTATATTATGAAAAAAAAGTAAAATAAATATGGTAGGACTATATGAAAAAGGCAATAGTGTTAGTTAGTGGCGGATTAGATAGTTTGATTACAGTTGCGATTGCAAAACAAGAAAATGATGAAATTTATTTTTTACATATAAATTATGGGCAACGAACAGAACAAAAAGAGCTTGATTCTTTCCGGGAAATAGTTAATTATTATAAGCCTATTGATGCAAAAATAGTAAATATAGATTATATCAAAGATTTCGGAGGCAATTCTTTAACAGATATCAAGGTAGATGTCCCGATAAATAATCATATTCAAGATTTAGATAATTCGCATCAGGTACCTAATACTTACGTACCTTTTCGTAATGGAAATATGATAGGTATAGCAACCGCTTGGGCTGAAGTTATTAACGCTTCAAAAATATATATTGGTGCGGTTGAAGTTGACGGTTCAGGTTACCCGGATTGTAAGAAAAGTTTTTTTGAAGATTTAGAACAAGCCATAAATTCTGGGACAAAAGATAATTTTAATATTCAGATATGTACCCCAATTATAGATATGTCTAAGTCTCAAGCTTTGCAAATAGGACAAAAGTTGGGAGTTCCATTTGAGTTAAGTTGGAGTTGTTACCAAAATAATGATTTAGCTTGTGGTAAATGTGATAGTTGTTACTTGAGGATTAAGGCATTTAAAGAGGCAAGATTAGTTGACCCTATACCATATAAGGTGCCAATCAATTGGATAAATTAATGTTTCCGGTTTCATCTCTGAATAATGACAGCGTTATTTATGATTCTCAGAGAATATTTACAAAAGAGAATCAACTTTATGATATTTGGAGTAGATTGTTATTAGAAAAAGAAATGTTTACAAGCACCGGTAAATCTGTGAATATTATTTTCCCGGGACATCCAAATCATTATTCGGGACCTGATTTCTTAGATGCAAAGATTATACTTAATAATCAAGTTCTAACGGGAGATATAGAAATTCACTTGGATTCAAAAGATTGGTATCTTCATAATCATCATAAAAATTATGAGTTTAATAATGTGATACTTCACGTATGTTTGGATAAAAATGAAACTGAGAATATGACCTTGAAACAAAATAATCAAACTGTAGAAATTTTAGCACTCTCTGATTATTTAATATCTTCTGAATATATCTCCATTATTCAAAATAAATACTGTCCTTTGTTTGCTACCATACAGCTTGAATGGTTGGGATATAATTTGTCCTTAGCAGGTAAAAAATATTTTCAAAAAAAGGTAAGTTATTTTGAAACCAGATTATTATATATTTCTTTAGATCAATTGCTATATCAATCTTTATTAATGGCTTTAGGCTATTCAAGAAATACTGAAATCTTTGAAGAATATGCTCAAGTTTATAATTGGGAATACTATAAACAGAAAATTGATAAAGGCTTATCTTTGCAAGACTTTCAAAGTTGCCTTATTGCCAATATGAATAATTTCAGATGGAACAATTTTAGAATTAGACCTTGTAATTTACCTCAAAACCGATTATTACAGATAAGTGTATTTCTTTTTCAAGCTTTACAGACTTCAATTTCTTCTGAGATATTCAAAATATTTTCTTTTATTTCTGACTATAATAGTGAAGAAAATGATGATATAGATGTTTTTTTAACTACATTAAGACAAAGAGTCTATCAGAAATTATGTCAGGATAAAGAAAATAAACCGGGTAAAAGTAAGATTAATTTGATTATTGTTAATGTATTCCTCCCTATAATGATGCTTTATGCAAAGAAAATTAATAATCATAATTTACAACAATTATGCTTGGATCTTTTAATTTCATATCCTGCTCTTGATGAAAATCATAACTGTAAGAACTTGTATCACTTTATGACTGACATTCAGATAAAAATTGCAAATAATAAAGCTATCACTCAATTTGGTATGCTCTTTATTTATAAGTCATATTGTAAATCACATAATTGTTCTTTATGTACACACAATAATAATATTTTTAAATAAGTCATATAAGTCGGGGTATAATGTTATCAAGAGATTACAATAAAAGATTAAAAGAAACAACAGAAGAAAGAAAAAAGATTATCGATAACGTAACGAGATTGTATGTTTCGTTGTTAAAAAATGATAATACCATAACAACTAACGAAATCAATGTGTTGTATAGCTTGTTGACAAATATTTTTAGAAAAGAATCTATTTCTTGGGAAGTTTATATCCGACAGATAATAGATAGCGAGATAAATCAAAATAAACAGAAATTAAAAAATAAAGACATTAAATCTGTTAATAACTCAATTTTGAATATTTGTGATCCGGCTATTATAGCTTTTTTAAATGAAAAATTAAGTGTTCTTGATAAAATAAGGATATTGTTAAGTTTGATTATTATGTCTTATTCTGACAATGATTTCACTATACAGGAAATTACCTTGATTATTGAGCTGGCGAAAAAACTTGATTTAGAAACAGATAGTTTTATGGAGATTATAAATGCTATAGAATATAAAACTTCTGATGCTGTTTCAATAAAGGGGTTTAGGCATCTTAATACAATCGATGATTCCATTTTTAGTGATTTCTTAGTATTTGGTAGAAGTGAAGAGTGTCAAATCCAGTTTAAAGATAGGTCTCTTAATCATATAGAACTTGTGATGTTTATGATAGATAAGTATATTTTCATTGGTACAAATAATCGAGTAAATTCAAGGATATATAATCAGGACAATAATTCCGAGATGCAGCTTGAACCTTTTGAATTATATTTAGTATCTAAAGCAAGTTCAATAAAAATAAGTGGACAGATATTTAATTATGATATACTTTGCAAAATATATA
>JALNXV010000156.1 GCA_023230175.1 Candidatus Cloacimonadota bacterium | reverse complement strand
GTATGTTGGTTTTAGGTTGAAAATTGTAATAAGTTACTTGATTATTATCAAAATGCCTTTCATAGCAGTTAATAAAAGACCATTGAGAACCATCCCAAATTGCTTCATTTGCTTGAATTTTTCTAACAATCTTTCCGGTAGATTTATCTTTTTCAGTAATATCTATTACTCTGATTTTATTTTTATAGCCATCAAAATAGTTTAAGTAAAATAAAAAATTGTTATCAGAATAAAATATATTTGATCTCATTTTAATATCTTCAATTTCTTGTCCTTTAATATTTTCAGTGTATATTTTATTGCGTTTATATTCAGTATAAGGCAAAACATATTCTCCAAAAATCATTATAATGATACTGACAATTATACCAAGAATTAAAAGAGGTCTTACCATCCTAAATATACTTATTCCTGCTGCTCTTATTGCTATCGATTCATTGTATTTGGATAGAGTACTCATCAAAAATAAACCTGATAATAAAACAACTATTGGTGAAGTTAGTACAAATAGATATGGTATTCTAAGTAAAAAATATTGAGCAAAATAGTAATAATCATTAGAATATTTCAATAAGCGCGGTAACCTATCAAATACATCAATGATAATGAATAAGGCAGAAAAAGATAATATTATAATTAAGAAATTACTTATATATTGCTTAAGGATGTATTTATCTAATATCTTCATCTTCTTTTGCCAAATTTCTTTTTTAAAAACTGAAATATTATAGATACATCAAAATGTTTTTCTTTTTTTGCTATATACATTAAAAATGCCCCAATTATAAAAAATAAGATAGAGGGTAACCACATTACCAATGAAGAGTTTATAACACCTCTGTCTCCCAATTCTTCTCCAAAAACTATCATAACATAATAGATGATAAAAATTAAAGAACTAAAAGTAAATGAAACTCCCAAGCCACTTGTTTTAGTCATCATACCTATTGGTAATCCGACAATTAAAAATATAAAACATGCTATAGCTAATGAATATTTTTTGTGTATTTCTACAGTAAACATTCTAATCTGTTTTTCTAAATCTTTTCTTTGTGAGATTTTAAGATTTGTCATTACAATATTTTTTCGTAGTATATTATCGGTAGAGTCGGCATCAGTTGATTGTGTTTTTTGATGTTTATATGATTCTATATCATTATTAATAGTAGCTATTTGTGCTTTTCTATTCTGTATTTGTTCTGTTATTTGAGTACTATTCATTTCTCTGTCTCCACGATAATCTGATGGAGAATCATCAACTTCAAAGCCTAAATTTGATTTAAAAAAGGTATAAACTTTAAACGTTCTAAGTTGATATTTGGTTGGTTCGTTAATATCACGTTCATGCATTTCTCCATTATATAATATTACTTTTAACTGATCTGTATTTGGGTCAATTACAATTTCACCTTTTTCGGCATATATAGTTTGAGGAAATCTTGATTGTTCATTATTAAAGATTATAATATCTAACAAGGCATCATCTGTTCTATCTTTTGCATAGATAGTTAAATTATTGAGTGTTGTAAAAGTTCCTGGTTTTATCGCAGATATTGGTTTTTTATATGTAACACTTATTAAGATATTTTTCAATAAATGATTTGTATTTGGTAGAATAAAATCATTGAAATACGACATACCAATTGCTATTAAAAGCATAAAAAGAGTAAGTGGCTTAATCATTGATAATATGTTGATTCCTGTTGATTTAGCTGCCGTAAGTTCTTGATCAACTGATAATTTTCCAAATGCCATTATGGATGAAGTTAATACAGCCATAGGTACTGATAATGCAAAGATAAAAGGTAAGCTTAAAGCAAATAAATTTATAATTGTAAAGAGTCCTAATTGCTTTTCAATAATAATATTCATTAAATCTATAATTCTATCAAGCATCATTACAAAAGTAATTATAAATAAAGATGCAAAAAATGGTTTGATGGTTTCAAATAAAAAATATCTTTCTAAAATTTTTGAAGTAATGAGTGTATAAATAAATAAGGTTAATACACCAAAAAATAGATATATGATTATTGTTTCAAGTGTCATTATTGCCCAGTTGATAAAAGCTCTAGAAACTTATCTTCATCAATAATTTTTATAGTAGATATTTTTTTTGCTTTTTCATATTTGTTACCGGGATTTGACCCAACAACAAGGTAGTCTAAATTTTTACTGACAGATGATATAATTGTGCCACCATTTTTCTCAATCAATTTATGTATCTCCGTTCTTGAATACTTATTGAGAGTTCCTGTAACAAGAAATTTTTTATTGCCTAATCTATTTGAAACAAATTCATCTTCAAAAATTTTTGTATTTAACCCAATATCTGATAATTTTTCTATTAGGAGTAGATTTTCTTTGGCTGAAAAGAAATCTATAATTGATTTAGCTATTTTTTCTCCAATTTCATTAATTGTAAGTAATTCTTCATAATTAGCTGATACTAAACTATCTAAAGTTTTAAATTGGGTAGCTAAAATTTTAGATGTTTTCTGACCAACATATCTTATTCCTAAAGCAAATATTAATTTATCTAAGGGCATATTTTTAGAATTTTCAATTGCTTTTTTCAAATTTTCAGCTGATTTTTTCCCTTGCTTTTCTAAAAGGCTAAATTTAGAAAAGTCAATATTATAGATCGATTCTATAGAGTCTATTAGATGGCTATCCAATAATTGTTGAATTACTGAACCCCCAAGACCTTCAATATTCATAGCATCCCTTGATGCAAAATGTTCAATCCTTCGATGTAATTGAGCAGGACAATCAATATTGTCGCAATAAAAAATAATGGATTCATTTTCTTTATGTAATAATGAATTACAAGATGGGCAATGTGTAATAAAAGTAACTTTTTTAGAATCAGGTGGTCTATTTTCTCGAACTACATCAATTATCTTCGGAATAATTTCACCGGATTTTATAATCTTTACTTTATCTCCAATTCTTAAGTCTAAACGCTCAATTTCATCTGCATTATGTAAAGTCGCTCTTGACACTATTGAACCTGCAATTTGAGTAGGTTCTAATATAGCAACAGGTGTTACTGCACCGGTTCTACCAACCTGATATATAACTTCATTGAGCGTACTTATTTTTTCTTCAGCTTTAAATTTATAAGCAATTGCCCATTTTGGACTTTTAGAAGTAAAGCCTAATTCTTGTTGAAGAGTAAAATCATTTATTTTTAAAACAATACCATCAATTTCATAACTTAAAGTATCCTTGTGAGTTTCCCAATAAGCACAATAGTTTTCAAGATCTTTAAAATTATCAATTACTTCAAAGGTTTCATTTACCGGAAATTTTAAATTACTGAAGCTATTCAATAACTCAGAATGTTTTTTAGGTTTAAAGGTAGAATTTATATCTAAGTATCCTATTGCGTAAGTAAACATCTTTAAATTTCTTTTTTTAACAAGGTTGCTATCTTTCAATTTAATAGTTCCTGCAGCCGCATTTCTTGGATTAGCAAACAATTTAAGATTATTGTTAGCTCTATGATTATTTAATCGATTAAAGTCTTCTTTTGGTAAATAGATTTCACCACGTATTTCTATTAATTCTTTTATGGGTATAGTTAATGGAATACCTGAAATTTCTTTGATATTATCCGTTACAATTTCACCTTTTTCGCCATCACCTCGAGTTAAAGCATAAAGCAATTTGCCATTTTCATAAACCAAATTTATAGATAAACCATCTATTTTATGTTCCAAACATATTTCCGGGAAATTGATATTAAATTCAGATTTGATTTTGTTTATGAATGTTTTTATTTCATTTATACTGAATGCGTTATCTAGGCTATACATTCTTTCTTTGTGGCTAAGTGTTTTTTGATTTTCTAAGTCAGAACCTACAAACAAAGTCGGAGAGTCAATAGATTTAAATCCAGGATATTGATTTTCTAAATCTTTTAGTTCTTTATATAATATATCATATTCGGTATCAGGGATAAGCGGAGAATTTTTTATATAATAATTAGTGTTTTGTTCTTTTAAAAATTTAGTAAGATAGCTTATTCTGTTTTTTATCTTTTCTAAATCTTGCATAACACCTCTTTTAACTATTATGTATTATGAGTAATTTGAGTGATTTTAACTTTTTCGATTTTTTTATTTGTTACTTCAATAACTTCTATTTTATAATTATCAACATTAAGAATTGTACCTTGTATAGGAATTTTTGCAAGATGAGAAATTATTAATCCTGCTATTGTTTCGTAATCACCATGTGGTAAAGCAATATTGTATAAATCGATTAAATCATCAACTTCAACATAGGCATTTGCAATCCAAGTATTGTCATTAATTTTCTCAACATCCTTTATATCTTCAATGTCATATTCATCATCAATATTTCCGACTATTTCTTCTAAGATGTCTTCAACAGTTACGATACCTGAGGTTCCTCCGTAAGCATCTACTAATACTGCCATACTTTTTTTACTATTTTGTAATTCTCTTAATAAATCATCAACGTCCATTGATTCTGGTGCAAAAAATATTTCTCGTTGCAATTCTTTAGCTATTGTTAAGTTTTTATTTTCAGATTTCAAAAGATCATATATTATCAAGACTCCTGTAATTTCATCAAGTGTTTCATGATAAACAGGATAACGAGTATAGCCTTCTAATGTAGCATATTTTTGAATTTCATCAATGGTCATCTCATCTGAAATTGCGACTATTTCCGTTCTAGGAGTCATCACATTTTTAGCTTTTAAATCGGAAAATTCTAAAGCATCTTCTAACATTTCTTTTTGAGGTTTTTGGATTGTACCTTCATTAAAAGTTTGAGTTACAATAAAAGCTAAATCATCTTTAGTGAATGCCATAAAGGTATTTTCATCAGTAATTTTCAATATTTTTTTTAAACTGTTATTCATTAGTGTGACAATTTTAACAAAAGGGAAAAATAAAATATAGCATAATTTGATAAAAGGCATAAATTTAGCTATAAAAAAGTCAGGGAAATCTCTAAATAAGTTTTTAGGTAAAATCTCGCAAAAAATTAAAACTAAAAAAGCTGTTATTAAGGAGGCTAAAGTATTATCAAAACCTAATAACTCATAAAATAACAATGTTGAAACAGCAGCAATGATTACATTTGCTATATTATTTCCAATCAGAGTTGTGCCAAATGTTTTATCGTTATTGTCGTAAAAGTGTAATATATTTTTTTTAATTTTACTTTTTTTTGCTTCTTGTTCAAGTTTAAATCTGTCTAATGAGATAATTCCTGTTTCAAAACCACTAAAAATCCATGATAAAAAAAAGAAAATTATTAATATTAAAAAATATATAAAGATTTCCATAGAATTAGTTTAATCTCTCATTCTTATATGCTATCTTTAAGGCATTTATGAATTCATCTAATTCTCCATCCAATACAGAATTTAATTGATAAGTTGTCATATTTATTCTGTGATCAGTTATTCTTGATTGAGGAAAATTATAAGTTCTTATTTTAGCACTTCTATCTCCGGTTCCCACTTGAGATTTTCTGCTTTGGGAAATTTCTGCTTCTTGTTTAGCTATTTCATTATCTAGTAGTTTTGAACGCAATACATTCATTGCTTTAGCTTTATTTTTTATTTGAGATTTTTCATCTTGACAAGTGACGACAATACCGGTTGGTAAATGAGTAATTCTTACTGCAGAGTCTGTTGTATTAACGCTTTGACCTCCACAACCTTGCGATCTGTAAACATCAATTTTAAGGTCATTATCATTAATTTCTATATCTATATCATCAGCTTCAGGTAAAACAGCTACAGAGATTGCAGATGTATGAATTCTTCCATTTGATTCGGTTTCAGGGATTCTTTGAACTCTATGTACACCTGATTCAAATCGCATAGTACCAAAGACATTATCTCCTTCTAACGAAAAAATTATTTCTTTAAACCCGCCTATTCCTGTTGGATTTGAATAAATTATTGATTTTTTCCACCCTTTAAGCTCTGAAAATCTTGAATACATTCTATATAAATCAGATACAAACAATGCAGCCTCGTCACCACCGGTACCGGCACGTATTTCAACGATTACATTTTTTTCATCATTAGGGTCTTTAGGTGCTAAAAGTTCCTTTATAGTTTCATATAGCTGTTTGTCATTTTCTTCAAGAATCAATAACTCATCTTTTGCCATTTGAACTAAATCATTGTCCTTTTCGTGGTGGATGATTCTTCTAGTCTCATCTAATTCTGTTTGATTCTTTTTTATTTTTTCATAGACTGTAATTATATTTTGTAAATCATTAAATCTTCTGGTAATTTTAGAAAAGTTTCGTTGATCATTCATTTCTGAAACATCAGAAACTCTATCTTTAAGTAAATCATATTCTTTATATACTTCATTTATTCTTTCTTGAGGTAGCATTAATTCTCCGTTATTCTTCTATAAATTGAAGATTATTGTATTGGGATAAATCATCATCCATTGCAGCTTTTAGGGCTATGATTGCGATTTCTAACTGTTCATCATCAGGTGCTTGTGTGGTAATTTTTTGTAAAGCCATCCCGGGTATTGTAAAAATCTTTACTAAAGGATGGTTGATTTTTTTATCGGATAATTTTAAAATTTCGTAACTTAATCCTGAAATTATCGGTAAAAAAGGTATGTGGTAAAGTAATCTTATTAATGGTTTTGGTGTAAACCAATAATATGAAACTATCGTATCAATTACTGAAAAAACTAAAATTGCTACTAATAAAACAAAAAACATAAAACTGGTTCCGCATCTTGGATGAATCGTAGTAAAAGGTCGAACATTATCGACAACTAAATCTTTTTTATCTTCATAAGCAAAAACTGTTTTATGCTCTGCACCATGGTATTCAAAAACACGTTTAACATCTTTCATTAGGCTGATTATATATACATATAAAACAAAAAAGATAATTCTAATTGAACCGGCAAAAAGATTAAATATAAAATTTTGCTCGCCTAACCCAATTAATGATGCAACTAAATAAGGCAAATATCCGAATAATACAAAGGCAAGCAATAACGAAAATATTATTGTAAGGTATTCTGAAAATTTTTCTTTTTTTGTATTCATTGGTTTATCCTTTGTTTCTTCATAATCAAGCTCATATCTGTTAGCTGAAAAGGTTAAAGATTCAAAACCTATTTTTAGCATTTCAATAAGAGAAACGAAACCTCTGATTATAGGTCTTTTATATAGAAAATGTGATTTTGTAACTGTAATAAATTTCTTTTTGAGTACATCAATTGTTCCATCTTTTCTTCTAACAGCAGTTGCTATATGTTCAGGTCCACGCATCATTACACCTTCAATAACTGCTTGTCCGCCGACCTGTATTTTTTTTTCTTTCATTAAATCTCCATTAAAGCAAAAAACATCATACATAAACATAAATTATGAGTAAATGTATGATGTTGAATATTAAAAAGCTATTTTTTGTCTAAATTATATTTTTTACGGAATTTCTCTACACGTCCGGCGGTGTCTAATAATTTCTCTTTTCCTGTGAAAAAAGGATGACACTCTGAACAAATCTCAACTGTAAGGTCGCCCTTAGTAGATTTATTTTCAAATGTGTTTCCGCAAGCACATTTTACTATTGATTTTTCATATTTTGGATGAATTCCCTGTTTCATTTATTGCTCCTTTTTAAAGTAATTTTACTATTCCTTACAAGAAAAATGCAACTTATAATTTTGTCAATAAAAATGTTCAATATTTTTCTTTTTCATATCTTCTTTACTAACTGTAATTACTAAGAAAATTGAATAATATCATACCTTTGTCTATAAGATTTTAACTTATAAGTAATGTTAAACTACGCAATCTTTGACTTATACTCAATTTGTTCATCGCAAATCTAGTCCGGCTGTATTGGATTTGAGTCT
>JALNXV010000155.1 GCA_023230175.1 Candidatus Cloacimonadota bacterium | reverse complement strand
TCAAGACCTGTCTCGAAATGCAGAAATGTTCTACAAACTTCCAGCTTGTAGTTTCATAAAATATTGAATACCTATTAGTTAATATTTTGAGTGCAAGCAGGGATGCTCGCACAACATTAATTTTTGTACAGGCTCAGGAAACTTGTAGAACAATGTATGATATTTTTCAATAGCCTTTAACTTCATTCACAAATATAATGCATTTGACAAAAAAGCATTGCACAATAAATATGCAATAATTACACTAATCTCAATATTTATAAACCTATATTTATATAACATATTGTCTTTAAAGACATTAACAACTATTAAGGTTTTGGCATAAGTGATGCTTTTAATATATCTAAATTTAATAAGGAGGAGAAAATGAAAAAGATTTTCTTAACAGTAATGGTCTTAAGTCTTAGTGTAGGTTTATTACTTGCAGCGACAGCCACAGGATTTGTAACTGACCAAACAACCGGTGAAGGCATTGAAAATGCATTTGTGAAATTTAAACTAATAAACGCAAATGGCAATGGTAACGGAAATGGAAACGGCAATCATGGCAACGGTGGCGGAAATGGCGGTGGCGGAGATTGTGACGGTACCGGTTCAGGTCCTCATAACCCATCAAATCCCGACGGAAATATCAACAGACTATTTACAGCAACTACTGATGCAACCGGTGCTTATATCATCGAAGATTTACCTGAAGGTACTTACTTAGCAAGAGCAGGAAAACAATTAGAATATCGTATGTTATTAGTAAGAGATATTGAAGTTAGTGAAGAAAATATTAATCAAGATTTTGCATTAACTCCTCATATCAGTGTAGTAAACCGTTTCAAAACTATGTTTAAATTAAATCGCTAATCAAAATTTATACAGAGAAAGCTTAGGCTTTCTCTGTACTTTACTCCGGAGGGCAAAATGGCAAAAATAATAATCATACTAACTCTTATCTTTTGTTTTTGTTTATCTATAAAAGCTGAGAACATCAAACCTGACACACTTAACTCAGCACCAAAAATTGAGATAAAAGAAGATACTAAAACAACAAGCAAAGATACAGACAATCAAAACAAGGATTTTGACCATTTTATTGATAAAGATGGAGATGGTATAGCAGATAATAGAAATTTCAATAGGTTAAATTCTGATACAGCAAATAAAAACCGAAGAATTGAAAGGATTCAAATACCTAACCCAAAAGGATCAGGAAACGGCAAAAACAGCTCTTCTAATAGAACTAAACCATTAAAACCAGGTCAAGGAACAGGTGGCAACAATCCGGGAGGAACAGGACATCATGGTTCAGGAAACGGGAATAATGGAGGATAACACTTTAGATAATGATTCATTATGAAATTGATAAATTTATATTTTAACTTCAAAACTTTTATTTTGTTGATTGTCTTTCTTTCAACAAGTTTTTTATGTTTTGCAGAATCAACATTTCTTATAGATATATCAGAAGATTATTTAATTTCCAAAGATCAATATGATTTCAAAGAACAAATAATTTCACAAAACATTGAGATGATAAAATTTTTTAACAAACAAGATTTAATCATAGATGTCGGCATTAGTAAAGATATTAATCGATCAGATAAATGGAAAGGTAAATTATATTCAGCATTAGTAAGTTATACTCCTTATTTTTTTACCAAACCGTACATATCAATAGAAAAGAATAATGATTTAACAAGCCGAAATAATTATGGTGTATCACTAATTTTTGAAAAAGAATTTAACAACAAATTTTACGAAATCATAACTGATTTTTCAAAGAATGATTTTATCAATTTAAATATCTTTTCATACAATAGATATAATATAGAGATGAATCAAAAATACTTTTTGCAGTCCTCTTCTTTTCATCATACTATTTCATTATCCCACAAGGATTTTTATAATACTTACCGTAAACATCATCAATTAACAAATTTATATAATCAATTACTTTATTCTCTAAGCTTAAACAACAACTCAGGACTTAGCTTTTCTTATATTAATACTATAGCTTTAACTAAGACAAAGGGATTATTATATCCATATTTAAATCTTGAAGACGAACATTCCTATGAACTAAATGCCGGATTAATAAGCTTTTCTAAAATACTCAACAGTTCATTAATTAAACTTACTGTTGAATACGGCATAAAGGATTATCTTGAAGTAATCCAATATGATTATAGTAAAAGTGATTATATTTCGTTACTTATTAATCTTGATTATCCAATAACAAAACGCATAATAATTTATGGAGACTCTAAGCTAATTTCATATAAACCTAAAAACAATAATAGATTTGAATACACAATAAGTATCAACCTAAATTGGAAACTTTTATAAGTGTAATAATGAAAAAATTTAAAGACTTTTTATATTTTTTTATAATTATAATCTATGTATCCTTCATCTTATTTCAAGTTAAAAAATACTCAGAGCAAAAAAAGCACGAGATTTTTCATTCCATTACAATATCATCTATCTTAGATAAATATCTACAATCAGCATTTTACTCATTAACAACAATTGAAGATTTATATTTTGAACGTTTTGTAGCTATTTTGGATAATTTTGATGAATCAAATTTTCCATCAATGAATTATCCTTGGATTAATAAAATTTCCTATGTAAATGAAACCGATTTTTCAAACTTCCTTTATACTATTGATAATGAATTTTCATCTCAAACAATTAAAGATATCAAAGAAAAATTACATAATGAAAATTATATCATTTTAGACAGTTATTCAGAAAATGAACCCTTATCTTGGTTTATTTCTAAAAAGAATCAAAAATTTCAAATTTCTGAATACAACACTGATGATTTAGTTCAAATATTAAAGCCTCTCTATTTCAAAGAAATATTTATTGATTTGGATAAATTACTCAAAGACACTTTTAAAAATGAAGCATCCTTAATCAAATATGTAGCTATTCAAGATTCAAACGGAATCATTGCAGCTACTGAAAATCTCACTCAATTAGATAAAATAGAATCTTCCAATATTTTAAAATCAAGCTTTAAAGATCAGATATTAAAACATAGATTTATCAGAATTAATAACACGTTAAATATTGAGATAATAACCCCAATTACCCATAACAATACAACTATAGCCTTACTTAGATTTTGTATGAATGTTAACAATATTCGTAACTTGTTTTATCAAACAATTTTCTTTATCCTCATATACACCATTATTTTTATTATTTTAATAGCCTTTTTATATAAAAAAAATATGTACGACAAACAAATGTACAACCTTCAACAAAGAATTTCTCAATCAAATCACTTAATTGAAATTGGTAAACTCGGTGCTGAACTTGCTCACGAGATAAAAAATCCACTTAATTCAATTTCTATGATTTTACAAAGAATTACTCAATCAAAAGAACTTTCAATCCCCAACCAAGAACTCTTAAATATGTCAAATCAAGAAATACTAAGACTTAATGAAATAATAAATAAATTTCTTAACTATTCAAAAATTGATACAATGAATTTTAAAAAAAATGATTTTTACGAACTTTCAAAATTAATAATTAATCTATTCTCTATCAAGGCACAGAATGAAGAAATATATTTAAAAGATTTATCAAATCAAACACTTATTTTTAATTTTGATTTTGATGCTCTCAAACAAGTTATGATTAATATAATTTTAAACTCCTTTGAAGCTTTTCATCACACACAAACTAATAATAAAACTATAAATATCCAATATGAAAAAAATAAAGAAAATATCATCATCACAATTAAAGATAATGCAAAAGGCATAGCTCAAGAAAATGTTGATAAAATCTTTGACTTATTTTTCACAAAAAAAGAAAATGGCTCAGGGATTGGTCTTGCCTTAGTAAAAAAGATAATAAAAGCTCATAATGGTGAAGTTTCTTGTTACTCAAAACAAAACGAAGGAACAGAAATTAAAATAATTATACCAAATTAAAAGAGGATTTATGAAAATTTTATTAGTAGAAGATGACAGGATTCAAAATAAACTTCTCTGCGATTTTTTAAAATCTAAGCAATATAAAGTCATAAGTACTCATTCCGCAGAAGAAGCGTTATACAAGTTTAATAATTCTACAATTGATATAATTATAAGCGACTTCAGACTTCCTCAAAAAAACGGAAAAGAATTACTTACTGAAATCATAAAGATTAAACCGGAAACACCTGTAATCATAATCACTGCATATAGTACCGTTGATGGAGCTGTTGAACTAATGAAAATGGGTGCATTTGATTATCTTCAAAAACCGATTGACTTAGAAAGATTATCTCAAAAAATAATAAATGCAGAAAAATACATTAAGTTACAATCAGGAGATAAACTTTTTTTAGAAAATAATTTAAGTATATTATCGAAAGACTTCTTTCTTGGTAATAGTCAAATTATGAATAACATTTTTAAAATAGTAGAAAAAGTTTCACAAAGTGATGTACCTGTATTAATTACCGGAGAAAGTGGTACCGGAAAAGAAATGATTGCTGATTTATTACACAAAATGAGTTCACGTAATAAAGAAAAAATAATAAAAATAAATTGTGCAGCTATACCGGAAAATTTATTAGAAAGCGAGTTATTCGGGCATACAAAAGGTGCCTTTACCGGGGCTACTCAAGACAGAAAAGGAAAATTTGAAGAAGCTGACAAAGGAACAATTTTCTTAGATGAAATTGGTGATTTACCAATGTTAATGCAAGTTAAACTCCTGAGATTTCTTCAATCAATGACTTTTGAACCAATAGGATCTAATACTACAAAATATGTCGATGTAAGAATTGTTTCTGCAACAAATAAAAATCTAATCACTGCAATCAACAATAATGAATTTCGAGAAGATTTATATTATAGGTTAAATGTAATACCAATCGAACTCCCACCGTTAAGAGACAGAAAAGAAGATATCCCCGGATTAATTAATTTTTTATCAAAAAATCTCTTTCCAAACCAAGACATAAATTTTTCGCCGGAAGTATTAATCAATATGAGCAATTACAAATGGGATGGAAATATTAGACAACTAAAAAATTACATACAAAGAATTGTAACCTTATCTCCTAATAAATTAATCTCAGTAAATGATTTGCCGATAGAACTTATCGAGCAAGACATTAAAACTAATAATTCTTTTAAAACCTTAGCGGAAAAAGAAAAAGAATGGATTACAGAAGCACTTATCAAAACAAACTATAATCAACAAGAAGCTGCTAATCTATTGGGATTACATAGAAATACAATTTCGAAAAAAATAAAAGAATACAAAATCTCCACAAAAAAATAAAGCCCTATCTTTAGATAGAGCTTAATAAAATATTTAGATGTACCTTATTTTTCAAGCTTTCAGTTAACCTGACATTTAAAAAATAAAGTAATATGATGAATGATAAGGATAAAAGATATGAGCGGGAGCGTCCCCCCGCCCATTCGGTTCGGTTAGCCTAGCACCTCTCAATGTCTCTGACTTGAGTCAGATTAGACATTGCCACAGCAGATTTAGCCAAGATTTTTTTAATCTTCAAATTATATTGTAACATAGCTCACCTCATCCCGGATTAGCCGAGTAAACGAAGAGCCATTTGGGGTAATGAGTTAGCCTGAGCCAGCATTGATACAGCGGCCTGTGTCAATACCATGTTACGGGTGTATTCGGTCATTTCGTTTGCAATATCAACATCAGAAATACGTGATTCAGCAGCCTGTAAATTTTCTGCCTGAATAGAAAGATTAGTAATAGTATTTTCCAACCTGTTTTGAATAGAACCAAGAGAAGCACGAATGTTTTCTTTACGTATGATAGCAGTATTAATAGTCTCCAAAGCTTTTTGTGCAGCATGTTGAGTTGAAACAGCTACCTTTGGAGAAGTATCTCTCGTGGTAGTACCTGCATCTCTAAAAAGAGACTCAGTACGAGCATCAGCTATTCTAATAAAGTAATAATCTTCTGCTCTTTTATTACCGGTACCAAAGTGAATCTTAATACCACCAATAACATTACCATCAGTTACTGAACCGTCAGCTTCTTGCCAACCTGAAGAATTAGTCCATAACCCCTCAGTTGAACTCCATGTCTTATTATCAGTCCATTGACCACTATTACCTGCAACAGACACATTTCCATTAAGTAATTTAACTCCATTGAAATCAGTTGCTGAAGCTATACGATCAATTTCTGCTGCCATAGCAGCAAATTCTGAGTGAATAATAAGTCTTTGTTCATTGGTATAAGTACCGGTTGCAGCCTGTTCTGCAAGTTCTTTCATACGAATAAGTTTTTCATCAATAACAGATAAAGCACCTTCAGCAGTTTGAATCAATGAAATACCATCTTGAGCATTTCTAATACCTTGATTTAAAGCTGCTATATCAGCACGCATACCTTCACGAATCGCCAGTCCGGCAGCATCATCAGCTGCAGAATTAATACGTAGTCCTGTCGATAGTCGTTGAATAGAATTAGATAAATTACTATAAGAAGCATTCAAATTTCTTGAAGTGTTCAACGCCATCATATTGTTGTTAATCATGAGAGACATATTTTCCTCCTTGATTGATTTGATTTTATATCCCTACCAAGAATATTCATTTCTTGTCACACCGTAAATCTACCGTGGTGTCTGAGGATAAGATTGGCAACCAAACCAATTTATAATAGAGGAAACACCTCATTATCTTCGTTTTAACGAAAACTTTTGATATTACTAACTAATAACCCAAACGATCTTAGCCAAGTAACCTAAGTGCCATTTGTGGCAGAGAGTTTGCTTGTGATAGCATTGCTACTGCTGCTTGTGTTAATACTTGATTTCGTACAAATTCTGTCATTTCACTTGCAATATCAACATCAGAAATACGAGATTCAGCAGCTTGCAAGTTTTCAGATTGTATAGAAAGGTTAGTAATTGTATTTTCTAATCTGTTTTGCATTGCTCCAAGTGAAGCTCTAATATTTTCTTTTCTTTGAATTGCTGTGTTAATCTTTTCTAGAGTTTTCTGTGCTGCATGTTGTGTTGAAACTGCTACATTTGGTTCTGTTCCTCTTGTAGAAGAACCGGCATCTCTAAAAAGAGATTCAGTTCTTGCATCAGCGATACGAACAAAATAATAGTCTTCAGCACGAGTATTACCGGTTCCAAAGTGAATTTTGATACCACCAATGATATCTCCATCAGCATTGGCTGTTCCATTTGCTTCTTGCCATCCGGATGAATTTGGCCATAAACCTTGAGTAGAAACCCAAGTTTTATTTGCTGTCCAAGATCCACCTTCTCCGGCACCAGAAGAATTACCATTCAACAATTTTATACCATTGAAATCTGTTGCCGAAGCAATACGATCAATTTCTGACGCCATAGCAGCAAATTCAGAATGGATTATAAGTCTTTGCTCGTTAGTGTAAGTACCGGTTGCAGCTTGTTCTGCTAACTCTTTCATACGAATTAACTTTTCATCGATGACAGATAATGCACCTTCAGCTGTTTGAATCATTGAGATACCGTCTTGAGCATTACGAATACCTTGATTCAATGCGGCAATATCAGCACGCATACCTTCACGGATCGCTAATCCTGCGGCATCATCAGCAGCAGAATTAATACGTAATCCCGTTGACAAACGTTGAATTGACGTAGACATACGACCGTATGAACTAGTCAGGTTTCGAGCTGTGTTTGCAGCCATCATGTTGTTGTTAATCATGAGTGACATAATTTCCTCCTTGATTGGTTTTTATTGTTCATCCATGTAAACGACTTACGTCGTTTAACAAAATTTGGCTAAATTCCTCTACTGTGTGAGGCAGATAAAACAACCAAACCTAATCTATGAAGAGGAGACCCTCAATATTTTCATTTTTTTTTACAGAATAAATCTGTAATCAGCTTTAAGTATTAACCAA
>JALNXV010000154.1 GCA_023230175.1 Candidatus Cloacimonadota bacterium | reverse complement strand
TCTTAACGGCATGCCCTTCAAATGCAGGAATTACTTTATGCAACTCGGCTTTGTTTTTCATATTGACTCCTTGTGTGTTATTAATAGTAAACCATGAAAAGCAGCAGCTGTCACCGGTCTTGTCCCGTTTATTCAGGAATTCCTCATTACTTACACCCTTAAGGGTATAATTTCACTAAAACGACCATTAAATGCTATATCGGGTATGAATTTTAATGATACATGAAAATGTCACGCATTGAAAAGTCCGTTTTATGTTCAGCATCCAGAGTGATCAGACGAGCACCGAACAGCTCATCATTGCCATAGCAGAGTTTTCCTAATGAACGACCATATACAAGTGTGGGCCCGTCACTTTCCAGTTTCCCATAATAATCATTAACATGATCATGCCCACAGAAAATGGCAACAGTTCCGCTTGCTTTGGCCGTATTATAGAAGCCGGTATTGACTGGTGGACAGCATACCTCCTCGCCCTTCGTTCCTATAACGCCAAGTTCCTCCCTGTGTTCCCAAAGTGTCTTGTATTCCGGTATTGGAATATGAAAGAAAGCAAACAATGGAACACTTAGGCTTTCTGATACCCACTTATAGAAGTACTTCTGGGAGTTGTATATAGGGCTGTATACTTCTCTATTTCCTTGATAATATGAATTAGAGTCCATAAGTACCAGAGCCTGCCTGACCTGCCCATCTTTGGTCAAAGCAATGCAATAATTGGAATCACCCATGACCCAATCAGGACCGCTTTGGAATACGCAATAATCTGAATTTTCTATTATATTCTGGAAAGCCGATGTGCAGATCTTTTCTCTGTCATGATTGCCATAGCAGAACGCCCAGTTCTGTTTCAAGCCATCCATCAAGTCAACAAAAGCCTGAAGCGTATTCACCGGGCTGACAGAATCAAAAAGCAAATCACCGGTGATGATGACCAGATCTGGTTTTTCGGTTTCAATGGTGTTCTTGATGAAGTTCAATACCTCAGTTTTGGTCTTCTCCAGCGAAGGATTGGAATCCAAGTGTACATCTGTAAGATGAAGGATGGTGAATTTCTCATCTTCATCATATGAGAAGCTCGGACAGTCAGCGGGGTTGAATACCGTCTTGGGTTCACTGAATACCTCTTCCTCATATGGCATGCCTTGATATTGCTGATTAATTGGCTTGATGCCGTTTTCACAGGAACAGAAAATGAGGGACAACAAGAGATAACAGAGAAAACTGTATTTCATATGTGCAATATACTATTCCGCTTGTGATTGGTAAATCCCTCGATTCTGAATCAAGACTGACTAGCAACGCCACAACACTCGGGGAGATTGCAATGCCACGATGAAAACCATAAAACAAGCGGCCTTCTACCCTCATCCTGCCTCTTGGAATCATTCAATTGTTTTAGTATAGAACCATCATCTGGGTGATTGGTTACAACCGGAAAGTTCGTTTTCTAAACATGGGTTTGAAAACTTAACAGGGTTATACTTTGTCACATATCATCAATTGACATAGTGAATTAGCAAAACTATATTGGCTCAGTGGATAAGTTCCGCAATGGAGTTTTACGTATGAAAAAGATAGGAAAGCTATGTATTATAGCGGCAGCAGTGCTGTTATCATTGGCAATCGTTGGCTGCAATGCCAAGAGCACCGTATCAAAGACTGTTACAGTAACAGCCAAGGGAAAAGCAGTGACTGCCGATCAGGGCAGCAAATCATTGGAGAAGAGTCTGTCTTCGGGCGGCATTGCACTCAACGGGGAAGCCGTTGCACTTAAGGCAGTGGATGTCACTAATTCAAATAGTGCAACATTCAGTGCAACAGTGTCGGTGGATGTACCAGTGGCAAAGCCTTCTGTCCGTCTTTCCGCTACTCCTGCTGTCGGATTCGTATTCGATGAATGGGAACTGGATGAGGACGGATTGAAGACAGATGCAACAGTTTCAAAGAAAGATGTGAAACTGACTGACGCTCAGGAGGAAAGCTTCACGATTGAAGTCGATCCTGAACATGTAAAGTTCTACGTAGCAAGTTTCGAGCCTGGTTACTACATTAATCTTGAAAGCGGGTCAGATACAGAAGGCAACGGTAGCTATTCAAAGCCGTTTGCAACGATTTCACATGCTTTATCTGTAATAGATGGCATCATTCAGACCGGAAAGACTTCTTCTGATGAAGACGATGACTATGATGAATTTGTACTCGTTCTCAGTGGCAGCAGCACAGAAAACGTAACGATCAATCAGGAAGTCGGAGTCAGTCTCAAGGGCGGTCACGCTTCTGATTGGTCTCTGGGGCAGATATCTTCAATCGGAACACTTCAGATCACTACTGAAGAAACCGATGATATCGAACTCTCTGGCTTGAAGATATCTTCTCTGAGCGCTCCGGCTTCATTGGATGAGATTGAACTCTGTGAATTCGGTTCAATCACTATCAGCGGAACCAATCCAGTCGTCATTGCAAATGCAGTAATCACTGGAATTGCAACTGTCGCCAGCAACAGCTCGTTCGTAAACTGCACGTTTGGATCAGCTGCATCAATCTCTGCTGGGAATCATCTGTTCCTTCACTGCATTCTTGACCAGACTGTCTTTTCCAAGGCGTTGGCAAAATCAGAGAACAACATCATTGTAAACACAGCTGGCACCCAAGGGCCCAATTCGGGAAACTATGTTGTAACAGACAGGTCGCTCTTTGAAGGCAACAAGACTTCCGATGCAACGCTCAAGGCTGCCCTGATGCTTGCAGAAACCTTCACAGAAACCGAAATCGAAGCTTTCGAGGATACCAACGACATCGATGATAATTACCTTGAGGAAGACTGCACGGGATTTGACCGTCCAGAAGCAGAAGAAGGAAAAACCATCAACAGCTCATTCGGTCCTTATGAGTATATTGGAAGGAAATAAGAAGCTTTTACCTCCGATTCCAGCTGCGGCGATTCGTATTCGGGGAGAATGAATTCTGCCGCAGCAGCCCAAGGTTTTAACTGCCTTGGGCTTTTTTTCATGAAAGAATTCAAATGATTCAAGCCGAACTTGATTGCAGTTTCTCTTTTTGATTTGAAAAATCAGTTAAGTATGTTATGGTTCATTCTGGTGAAGAAATGAAAAGGTTTGATCGCGAACGTGCACAAGTCAGATTCTCATGGTCGCGGTTTTTATTGCCGGTGACCCTTGCCGCAATTCTGCTGGTAGCCATTCTCTATAGCCAATTCGACAGGATTTCCATGAACATGCTCAACAATGCAAACCAGGATGTTCTTGACCAAAGTGATTCTGTGATGAGCTATATCAAGGACTTCATATATTCAAATGGAATGCAGCTTTTATATGACGAAAAGCTGGTGCGGCTGCGTACAGCTATAGATCTGACGCCTTCTGAAGTCATTCGATCCGGACGAAAACTGGATTCCTTTGGCGAATGCAGCTCTTACGTACATTCGGTTTACATTTACAACGAGGCATCAGGATGGTTCTTCTCCAGCAGTTCATATCCATCAGGATCCGAAGCCGACTTCTTTGACCGTGAGATAGTCGAAATTCTCGCCAAAGAGTCAGCAGAGGCAAACAATCAGCCCATCTACAGAGAAATTCCCAGTCCATACAAGGGAGAGGCTTCTCAGAATGTCGCAACATATGTCCTGCGGGAAACCGGCTCGTCTGGTGCATTGGTCATCAATGTTCATGAAAAATGGCTTGATAGTGTTCTTCAGTCATTCTTTGGAAGCATCAACGTTCTATTGCTCAACGGTGATGGGGTGATTGTGGGCCGGAATTTTGCTGTAACTGACAATGAGAAAGCAGCTTTGGAGCAGATTCTTGGCCAAAGCAATGCTTCATCAGAACCAATTGTAGTAGATGACTGGCATGGCAAGGATATATTCTTCCATGACAAAATCGGAACGAGTGGCTGGGTTTTCGTTCGCCATATGTTCTGGGATGATCTCTACGGAGAGCTCAATAGAGTCAAATCATTTACTTTCATAGGGCTTTTCTGCATTCTGCTTGTAGTCTCCCTTCTTGCCCTTGCATATGCTTTTCGTTTTTTCAGGCCGCTCAGAAAGGTATCCGATGCACTTCACAGAAGCAAGCTTGCTCCAGATGAACTCTCTGTTACTGAATATGTTGATCGCCTTGTCGATTCAGCTGTGTCTGCACAGACCGATCGCAAGCACTTCATGGCGGTGGAATACCTCAGAAGCCTGATGACAGGCGCTCCGTCAGACTGCTCTTCTTTGAAATCTTCATTCCTGCACTATGGAATCGAATTTGATCCATCTGAAAGCATTTCCTTGCTTGTGATCCAGAATGATGAATCATCAAGGGCGCTTGTAGACCGGATTTTTGAAAAATCCATTGCTGTCCCTGACCATGGGAGGCTTGTCTGCTTTGTACCAGAAGAGATTGATTTGAAACAGACATCACAGCTGTTTTCAAAAGCCGGAAGATGGGCCGCCTGCGAAAATCTCATGCCTTGGACCGGAGATATCAAAGCCTGCGTACAGGTGCTTGATGAATGCTTATTCTGCAGATTGTTCTCTCAAAAGAATGGCGGAGTTATAACAAAGAGCATCATTGCAGGGAAGAATTCATCAAATGAACATTGTGATGACAAGCGGCGTGAAGTCATTGATCTTGTTGCAAGAGGTGCTGCGCAAGGAGCTTGCCTTCTGTTTTCAAAGTACCTTCAATCCCTGAGCAATCTCCGTTTCGCGACCGTGATATTGAATCTAAGGGAACTCTGTCTTGCATTAGGTGAGAATGATGTCCGATGCCTGGACAATGCTCTTGAAGTTCCAGACAGTCATGGTGCTGTTATTCGGCTTTTTTCAAATCTGATTGAGCAAGCGGTGTCAAGCAGAGGAGACAGAGTGATTGATATTGTGCAGCGGGTAAAGGATACAATTGAAGCCAACTATCCAGATATGGGGCTATGCAGCAAATCCATTGCAGATGATATCGGTTTGTCGAATGTGTATCTTGGGAAGCTCTTTCGCAAAGGGAGTGGACATAGTGTATCAGATGAAATAAACGAATGCAGAATAGCCCATGCGAAGATTCTTCTAAAGACAAGCGACAGAGTCGTTCAGGATATTGCAGCATGCTGCGGCTTCCCTAACGTCAAATATTTTTATACATTGTTCCGCAAGTCAACAGGCATGAGTCCTCTCATGTGGCGAGAAAAGGATTCGAAATGAGGCATGCACGCTGGATATTGATTGTATTATGCTTCCTCGCTGTAATTGGCATAGTCTGGCAGCTGGTTTCAGTTTCTTCCGAACCTGAGTCTTCTTCAACTGTCCAGAAACCTATTTCTAAAACCGTAGTCCTGTATACATCGCTGCCAGAGCATCTTATTGAGGAGATAATCCTTGGGTTTGAGAAAAGCAATCCCATGTACGTTGTGAAAGCGTATCATCTCTCTGCAGGGCTTGCTCACACGAAGATAGCTTCTGAAAAGAGCGGAGATGTTGTCTGGCTGAGCGATCCTTCGCTGTTTCGTACATTCATAAGAGAGGGATTGCTAGCATCAAGCACGGAACAGACAGTCAAAGAACCTTTTGGGCTTGATGGAAGATACGTAAGAATCGGGGCTGCTTCTCCAATAGTTTTTGCTGCTTCTGAAGACACAAGGCTGCCTAAGAGCTGGGCTGAGCTGCTTCAGTCTTCCAGTATTCTCATCGCAGATCCATCATCCTCTGGCACTGCACTTTCTATCTTGAATGCTCTTGCGGACAATCCTTTGTTCGGGATGGAGTACATCAATGATCTTTCTCAGAGCAATGTAACAGTTCTTTCAGGAATTGGTCCTGTCGCCTATGCCGTTGGAAAAGACAAAGGTTCAATTGGCATTCTTACTCAGGACATGGTACACAAGGCAAGCGGTGATGTGGCTTATTCAGAGCCAGAGGATTTCAGGATAATAATGCCATTCCCGATTGCAATGTTCCGTGATGCTTCTGAAAAGGATGGTGCAGAGGCCTTGATGGCATACATCCTAAGCGAGGATGGTCAGAAGATTGTAGAATCAGAAGGCTTCCTGAGAGGCTCAGAAGCCGATGTCATGGACACAGGAGAGCTGATGGGACGCAGGGAGATGCTTCGCTATTTCAATGAATTGTTCCTTCCGCAATAGTTAGCAGTCTTGGGAATAAAGTTCTTCCAGATTCCATACTTTCAAGAAGCGAAGGCAATCGGATGCACCAGCAAGTTTTCATCTGGACAAGCCGCAATCTGTGTATCATCAGTTGAGAACAGGCCTGATATTCTCCTGTTTGCCCTATTCCGTGGGATTACTCACTTAAGAGAAGAACAAGCAAGAGAAACAGCAATCGATTATTGCTCAGCTGAAGATCAGCTTATTGATGAAAGATTATTTGAAAGGTTGTCCCAGAAAGGAGACTTCAGAACAGAAGCAGCCTCTTCGCAGAGAAAGTTCCGGCCTTCATGATCGAAGGCCGGTTGAGTGCTCTAGTATTGATGATCAGTTGATCTCTTCAATTGCTTCTACTGTCTGGTACCCTATTCCGTAGTAATTCATAGTCGAAACTTTGAATTCCATTGTATTGTAATTAGCAATCGTCGGGAAAGCAGTGAACTCTCCATTCTTCCAGAATCCAGGTTTGCTCTGCTTTTCCCCAATTACATAGACATCTGAACCATTGGCATAGATATGTCTGGCTTCCCTTGCATCCGCCAATTCACTGAATGATGCATTCTTCCAATAGCCTTCCTTGGAATCAGAGGACTTCCCAGTAGCAAAAACATCGGAACCATTAACAGACAGTTCATAAATTTCCCCAGTGTCAGTGATCTTGTTCCAGTTTGGAATGGTTCCAGAATCCAGGAAGTAACCAAAATTCGGGTCAATCCCAGTGCAATTATCAGGGCTATTGGCATATACCTTGATGTTGCCATCCTGGTCAAAACCAAATCCCTCAACATAGCATTCAGCTGTGGCAAGCCCTTCTCCTGTATAAAGAGCATGGAATGTTCCATCTACCCAATAAGCTGGACGAGCACGCCATGAATCGTCGTCAGTCTCATCTATCTTGCCATTGCGTGTCGCAACGATAACTAACTTGCCATCTGGAGAAAAGCCCATTCCTCCTTGCGGAATCATGAAATCCTTCTGATAGCCGTTTGGAAAATAACTGGTAGTCCCATTATAACCTACAAGATCAATCCAAGTGGATCCATCATAGTATCCTTGTTTATCATCTTGTTTATCATAGGGATCATTTTGTAAGTTGGCCGCAACAAAGACTTTCCCGTCGTCATCTACAGCAATGGCAACAGCACTAATATTCCCTTTCGAATCGTCTTTATTGCATAAATGCAGAACTCCATCGTCTTTCCAATAGCAGACTATTCTTTTATCCTCTCCTTTTGTTCTGACAGTACCTCCGAAGTATACCTTTCCGTCTTTGGTGCAGCTGCATGTGGCCTCTGCAAAATCATAATCTCCTTTGGAAAGAATAGTATAGGAAGGCAGATTCTTATCAGCAATCTTGTAGAAGGCATCAGAGCTGTCATCACCTGTATAGTAATCATTATTTCCATCAGTTCCGTTGTAGTATGCTTCGCGGTAGATGCATGCTCTGTCCACATATTCCGGTTCTTTGGGTTCAGGCTTGCAGGAAACCAAGGTTGTTATCAACATCAAAGCAGCAATAAGCAACACGATTGTCTTTTTCATAGGAATGCCTCCGTAGATTGGATGACATTACCACGGATTCATCCCCATATCGACAAAATATGTATAGAAAATGCTGTTTGAATGATCTATCAGGCCTCTGCCACACACTCAATCTCCACACAGGCATTCTTGGGAAGCTGCTTCACTGAAAAGCATGCTCTAGCTGGAAATGGAGCTGTGAAGAAAGACTCATATACCTTATTCATCGCGGCAAAATCATCCATGGAAGATAGAAGAACCGTAGTTTTTACTACCTTGCTCATGTCCGAACCCGCTTTCTCAAGAATGCTCT
>JALNXV010000153.1 GCA_023230175.1 Candidatus Cloacimonadota bacterium | reverse complement strand
TTTAGTTTGTAAAATTAGTGAAATTTTAGGTGTTTGATTTTCTGAAAAATCAAAAACGGGTTTTTCGGGAAAAATCAAACACTGTAATTTAAGTTTTTCCTCATAAGTCGCCTCTCTATAAGTTGAAGACAAGTTAGTAATGACTTTAAAGATTTTTTTGTTATCCCTCGGCTGATCGCAGGCGCTAGCCTGGATATCGCTAATAGCTTCTTTTACTTTATTTAATTCTTCTTTAAAGTCCTCATCATCAAGTAAATCTTTTTTCTTCATTTCAATTAACTTGGCTTTTTCAGTTTGGAGATTTATTAATTTACTCTGACTATTTTTCAGGTTGGTTTTATATTTACTCATTTCTTCTTTGCTAATATCGATTAGGGGTTTACGGAAGAAATCTAAATATTCTTTACTTGGGGTTATTCTTTTTAAGAAAGAAATAAATTCGCCCTCTAGCTTATCTTTAGAGATAGACTTTAAGCCATGACAGTTTTTATTATAGCAACGATAGAAAGGATATTTCTTGCCACTTTTACTCTTAGACATACAAGCCGTTAATGGGCGACCGCAGCTAGGGCAAAGAATGAAGTGACGAAGCGGAAAAGTTTCATTTATTCGGCTAGCAGAAATATTATCTCCTTTGTTTCCGGTTTTAATAAGTCTTTGGCATTTATAGAAAGTTGATTCGTCTATTAAGGGTTTATGGGTGCCTTGATACTCTTGTCCTTTAACGGTCATTACTCCAATATAGAATTTCTCAGTTAATATTTTAAATAGCGTTTGGCTAGTTAATTCTTTATTCTTCCAAGATTTGAATCCGGCTTTAATCATTTGCTGTCTAATTTCTTCCATTTTATAGGCGCCAGTTGAGAATTTATCAAAAGCCAGTTTAATTATCTCGGCTCTTGGCTTATCTGTTGTTATAATGGCTTTATTTTGACTGTCACGAGCGTTTAAATAGCCCAGAGGAGCTTTATAGCACCAAATACCTTGCTTAATCTTTTCTAACATACAAGAGGAGACTCTTTCACTTCTAACGTCATTATCAAATTGAGCAAATGAAGCCATTATAGTGCCAATTAATTTTCCGCTTGGTGTTTTATCGACTGTCTCGGTTGCAGAGATAAATTTAATTTTCAATTCTTCAAGCGCCATCAATATTGTGGCATAGTCTTTTACATTTCTTGAGAGTCTGTCTATTTTGTAAACAATAACTGAATCAATATTTTTATAATTCTTCTGACAATAGCTTAATAGTTCCTGTAAGCCTTTGCGTTTAGTAGTTTTAGCGGATACGCCATCATCGTGAAATAGTTTTATTATTTCTATTTCGTGATTTTTGGCATATTCCAGACAATAGTTTTTTTGTTGTTCGAGGCTCACCCCATTTTGAGCCTGATCTTCGGTTGAGACTCGGTAATAGATAATTCCTTTTGACATAGGATTAAGGTTAATAATTAAAAAGAGAGCAGTGAAACTGTTGGACACAATTATACGAAGTATAACTGAAACAGCCACTGCTCTCTTTATATCAAAACGACAAACTCGCCGTCATTGTGATTGAGAATGGTTGCTATACTTCGTTTGAATTGTGTCCATTATGGATATTAGCATAAATTTATATTTTTTCAATGTTTATTAGTGTTTCTATTTTTCTTATGGTTGTAATAGAAATTATAAGCGAAATAAGCGAATTGATAGATTTCATGCCTAATAGTTATTAAGTCGGCTTCAGAATACTTGGAGGCATGAGAACCGAGCGACTTCTGAAGCTTAGAGATAGCTAACATATCTGTAAAAGGATATGTTTATCTAAAAGGAAAAAATTAAAGATGAAGATTTGCTAACTTTCTTTAAAGAGGCGATAACTTACCTCTCCGACATAGTCGGATTTATAATGCTTATCCAGCAATAACTCCGGGGGTGATTTCAAGCTACTGAGATACATTCTTACTTTCTGCCCGGTAATAATTATTTCCGAACGCTTGAGCTGACGAGAATAAAACACTTTTTTCTTGCCTTTAAGCCGGCCGTCAAATAGTTCTTTAGCGATGTATTTAGCCACATAGAGTCCAACCCGAGAAACATGACGAATATTGTTAATGTTAACGAAACCATATCGCCAAAGATCAGCTAGCTGACTATTAGCCGTATAAGGGAGATTAGATAAAACATGATAATGAATATTTCCGCCATGCTCTTTTCTGACTTTAGAGCGAAAATAATAATCGCTTTGAAATTCGGGAACGGCTAAGTAAAGTAAGTCGGGATAATAACGTTTTAATCTTTTAATGAAATTGGAGAAGATTAAATTGCATTTCGCAATATCTGTAAATGAGCCGATCTCTGATTTCCCGTCGTCAAAGGTTAAGGTTATAAAAACCTTTAACTCTGGATTGGAATTTACCAGGCGGACAATATTAGCCCTTGTCCGTCTTAGCGAGAAGTCACTTTTTATCTTTTTATTTAACTCGTTTTCTTCGGGCTTCTCTTTTTTAGTTTTTCTTCGTTTCTTTCTCTTGTGATTTATTCTTATCGCTTGCTCATAAGAATAGATCTCTAATAAATCCCCCGATTTAATTAGTTTTTGCCGATAAGCTAATGGTTTGCATTCCATATGCTTACGGCGTTAAGTGTGCCTATAGTCAAGTTAAGAGGGGGCTCGAGGCACACTTCTAGTCTTAACTCTCATTTACCTGCCACCCCCGTTTTCTTTTTTCGGCTCCCCCAAGGGGATGCCGCCAAAAAAAGAAAAAAACAGGGGGTCGGCCGGTCAACTATGTTTACCTCCAAAGGAAAAGAGGTTTTTAGACCCGACGACAAAGGCCACTCGGCCAAACAAAAAACACAAGCAGTATATCCGGATATATTGCTCGTGTTTATAGTTGAGTTGGCAAAGATTTAGACTTTGCTTATATTTTATTATTTTATTTGAAGACAGCTATTTTTATATATATGTCCGTAATCTGACTAGTCTTAGCTAGGTTCGTCTCCCTGCTATAGATTATTTATTAATTTTATAAGTCTATGAGAGTATTATAGCAGATTTTGAGGGGAAAATCAATGGGTGAATTTATTGAGTTTATTAATTTATCATTAAATCTAAAAAATAATCATTATCATATTCCGAATAACCGAAAAGCAACAAGCTGTTAGGGCTAATAATAAAAGTATCCCTGCTACCAACGTATTTATTTAATGATATATAACCCACTAATTTTTTATCTACATATATACTGGGTGCGTCAGATGAATACTTATTAAACGGACTGCAACTAGAATATTTCCCTCCATAATCACCATATTTATTCCACATTGAACCACTATCATACTTGGAGCCATAGTCACCATATTTATTAAATATGCTATCAGAATTATATTTACTAGAAATTGTGCCGAGAAACACAACATCATCATCACAGGATGAAATTATTTTTGCATCATTTTTAAACAATTTATCTATAATATCCAGTTCGCTATCGGAGCTTTTTACATAAAAAGAACTGCTTATACCTCCAGAATAACTTGAGCCACCTCCGGAAATCGACTCTTGATTCTTAGTGCAAATACTATTTACAAAAGAATATCCACTATTACAAGAACACTCGTTAGAGGAAGATATATAGTAGGAATTTTCTCCATAAGTTTTCTTACAGTAATCATCACCACTTTGACACGTTCCATCAAAATTTAATGTTCCCGGCTTACATACGCATTGATTCACTGAAAAAATCCAATTTAAACCAAACTTTTTTTCACACGCACTATCGCCACTCACACACAACTTAACTTCGGTGTCATATATTAAACCGTCAAGCGGATTGCAATAAGGTGTGGATTCTTTTGCTGCCACATGATCTTTTTGAGTAGCTTTTATATTAATTTTACCTAAATCTTTATTAGTAATGCCCAACCCTAGTTTTCGCATTATATTATAAGCCTCTCCTCCATCTTTAAGATAATATAAAATACCGTCGTTGTTAACATAGTAAGCTTCTCCTTTTGATTCTACTTGTAAAAAAATTTTTCCTTTATGTTTTAAAGCTAAACTTTTATTACTTTTAATTTTCTCTAAATCATTATTGGTTATACCAATGCCAAAATCTCGCATTATATTATAAGCCTCTTCTCCATTTGCCATATAATAAGCCTCTGTAGTTGTTGGATGGACATAATAAGCCTCTCCTTTTGATTCTACTTGGAGTAATATCCTGCCCTTAAGCCTTTCCCCGATAGATAAAGGAGCGGCTTCAATAGATGTTATTGGGAATATTACTAAAATGGACACTAAAACCAACAGGATTTTTGTTTTCATATTATTATTTTTAATTTGGTATTGATAATAATGGTTTATTCATTTTATCTACATCAAAATCTTTTTCAATAACTGTTTTACAAGCATTGACAAAATCTATATAAAAATATTCAATAACTATAGTCAGTTTATTATCTTCTTCTACTGGATTGTCTTTGTATTTAATTTTGCCGTCATGATCATGTTTGATTTGAGTAAGTCCTATTTTGGCTTTTGGGGTATACATGTGAGACATTCCATTTCTAAGTTGATCTCTTAAATTATATTTTTCTAGAAATATTTTATATTTTTCTGGAAATAGTTCTTTTATAGCTTTATCAAAAGGCGGCTCATCTTGTTCATTTTTATTTGTATCCCATTCTTGATTTTTTGTATCTATACATTTACCAAGAAATTCAATTCCAGAGGAAATTAATAAAAAAGCTAAATATGGATGATGATTCACAACATCGCCAATCTCATCTATCAAAACATCTCTTATAAATTGTTTTGGGTATAATAGGCTCATATTTAAAAAATAGCTTAAAAAAGCCAAAAAGTCAACAAATAATTAAGCTATTTCAGCCTAAATACTATTACTTTATGTTAATAAAATGTTAAATCAAAGTTAATAATTATCGCTTGAAAATAGAGAGCGCTAATGATACTATTATATTGTTCAGTGATATCTATTAATTCCTCTTTGAATCCGGCATGAAGCACCCCGGGCAACCCTAAGATCCGGATAATAGATACAAGTTATGGCATTAATTTGCAGGGCTTGGGTCACGTTACGAAACGGCAATCGCTTATATGCGAAAGCTTGCGGTAAACGTGCTTTCTGCTTTTATGTTGACGACAAAGTCGACATAAAAAAAGAAACAGTAGCGGGCGCTACTGATTCCATTGAATAACAGCCATACATTAGCCCCATAAAACGGGCTTTTGTATTAAAATAATTATATACAAATTATAGCATATTCTATAATTATCTCAAAATTTCCACCCACTTCTAAATTTACTCGACAATCCTGTCAAAATTTTGATAAACTTCAGACATTGAAACTGAAACAAGTAAAAAATACTTCATTTAATATGGAGTGTTTTTGATTTTTGGCTTATTTTGTGGTATTTTTATAATATATTAATATAAAAAATATGAATAAAATTTTTGCGGTTTTAATGACGTTGGTTTTAGTTCTTTTTTCTTTAGCTTTTTGGTGGTTTGGCCCAAGAAGAGATAATCTAATTCAGCAATGCTCAAGAGAAATTTTTGATGGCAAATGGACGATTAGCGGAGAAGACGAAAGAATTGATCCTTTAGAAAGGGTTAAAACTATGCAAGAAACGTGTCTATTAGACAAAGGAATTATTAAATAAGATAATATGAAAAAAAACAATGAACTTTCTGCAAAAACTTTACTTATAATTGCAGTAATTACATTTATACTAAGATTTCTAATCGGTGGAATAATTGGTAGCAGTTTTGGTCTTGTTAGTTTTATCTGCTTAATATTTGGATTAATGCGACTGTATAGAGAAAGAAAACAAAAAGAAAAAACAAAGCCCAATAATATACCCTCCCATGAAAGTAATCAAGACAAATTAATAATTCCAAAAACTGATGAAAAAAATTTTATATCAACCCCGCATATTGCTAAAGTGGTTGAATATTTTATAATCAATGAAAAACAAATGTCTCTTTTAGAATCTGAATGCTTAGTGAGCTTATTCAACAATGGCTATTCCCCGCTCATAGCAGACGAAGATTTTAATAACCCAAAAAAAATTGAAGAAATAGATAATACAGCTACAATCAACACTCCGAAAAAATGGTTAATAGCTAGACTATGGCTTGATCTAATAAATTTTAAAGACATATCTCAAAAAACCAATACTCCCTTAAATAAGATTATTTTTGATTATCTAGAATTATTAGGTGAGCAAAACAATAAAACTCTAATAACAGCGGGCTTAATTGCAAAAGAATATGAGGTGTGTGATTTAGATGATAAATGGGAATCAGAAATAAATAAAATAAAAAATAAATCAAAAAAAGAAAATTATAAGATTAACTACGTAAACGATACTTTATTTTCTGCCGAAATGAGAGTTTTGGCTTGGTTTTACAAAGAACTATTTAACAAAGAATTTGAATTTAAAAAATAACTTTATGAAAAAATTCATTTTAGGATTACTGGTGGGCGTTCTAGTCTCTATTCCTGTTTTTTCCTATGCTGCAATAAGTATTTCCAGTAGATTATCAGGCAGAATACTTTTACAAGTTGAATCAAAAGGAGAGGCTTGGTACGTTAACCCAGTAGATGGAAAGAGATATTATATGGCTAACGGAAATGAGGCTTATAATATAATGAGAAAATTGGGCTTAGGCATCACAAATAAAGATTTAGCTCAGATTGCTATAGCCAAAGAAAGTGCAATGGTTGATTCAGCAGAAAAGACATATAAAACTATAAAAACTTTCAGCGGATCCGGAAAGTTTCACACGGAAGAATTCTCAATTACTGGCGAAAAATTTAAAGTAATTTGGTCTCACACCGGAACGGGAAATTTTTTAATGACAGCAAATGACGAAGAAGACCCTAGAAGCACTTGTTGGATGGGCAACGTGACTGGCAACTTTGCAAAATACGATGTTTGCACGGCATACAGTAAAGGCAACTTTAGCTTAAATATAATCACGGACGGCAACTGGACGGTAGAAATACAGGATTATAAATATTAAAGTAAATAGTCTAAATTTTTGACTATGTTAGATACGACAAAAATATCTCTAGAAAAAATAGACTATTTTATTGCAACTAGTAATAATGCCGATATTTTTTTTAATAATGTGATATCAGTTGCTCTGTCTCATAAATTTGGCAATTTAAATAAGCAAATAACATTAACAGGAAAAGAGATTACCAAAGCAATTTTTAAGCTAACTGCTTCTGATAAATTAATGTTTAAGGGTAAACCTATAAATGGCCAAAGGATTTCTGAATTATTCATATTGTCCATATATTTGAAATATTTGAGTCAACAATTTCCCCAAAAAACATTATTCATAAGTGCCCCATTGAAGGAGGAATATTTTGATTTAGCAGTCTTAATTGGCGAATTTTCGGTCGATAATATTAAAGAAAAAAAATATCATGCCCCTGATTCAACTTTACAATTCTACTTCCAAATTAAAGAATGTTTTGATTATAAAAATAGCGGAGAGAATGGGACTGTGTTAAAAACATTTAATAAGGAAGAGTTGAGTAAGGCAATAAATAAGTACCCTGATAAAAATTCAATGCTTTTTCTATTTTATTCAAGAAATTTTTCAGCATTTAATACCTCAGAGAGTGATAATTTTTTATTAGAAAATCCAAATGTTGCGTATATCGGCAATTTAGGCGCAATTATTCAGAAAAATAGCATGATCAAAGTAAGTGATGCCAAATTCAATTTCTTTATTTTAAAAGGAAATAAAAAAATTACAATAAGTTTTAATGTTCCGCCATACATAATATTTAAGGAATAAACCTTTATTCTAAAATTTCCACCCACCTTTCAATTTCCCTAACAATTCCGTCAAAATTTTGGTAAATCTCATTTTTAAGGACTACATTTATGAGAGCAGGCCGAGAGGTCTGTTTTCTTTTTGTAGTTTAATTTGTTATAATAAATTAAGTTTTTTGATGAAATTATTAGATTAGAATA
>JALNXV010000152.1 GCA_023230175.1 Candidatus Cloacimonadota bacterium | reverse complement strand
CAATCATAACAACTGCAGATTCTTTAGTTTGAGGTTTTGGTCCATAATAGCTGAAGTCTTTTTCGTTAAATGGGAGGTTACTCTCTTTTGCCTTATGTAAGAAATATCTAATTACACTATCTCCGTGATGCTCTTTTATGATATCAATTATTTGAGTAGGGAGTTTATGTTTTTTACCTAATGATATACCATTTTCAACGTGTTCTCTAATTATTGACGCACTTTCTTCAGGTTTTAACTCATTATGTAAAAAGGTTGAGTCAGGGTTATTTTCAATGAAATACTTTGGATTATCTAATTTCCCAATATCGTGATAATAGCTAGCTACTCTGGAAATGAGTGGGTCTGCATTGATAGCTTCAGCACAAGCTTCTGCTAAATTACCCACAATTAAAGAATGGTAATAAGTCCCGGGTGCTTCTTTTGAAAGCCTTTTCAGTAACGGGTTATTAAAATTTAGTAATTCTAATAGAGATTGTTTTGTTGCAAATTCAAACTTTTTTTCAATAGCAGGTGTGATTAGTAAAGCCCCTATAATACTTACAGTTGATGTAATAAGGCTATAAAAGAGATTTACTGTAAGTAAAGAGAAATTTTCATTTCGATAAAGAGTTGTGATAAAAGAAGCTAAGGATAAACTTGAAAATATGTAAATAAAAAGAAGTAAATAGTTAATTTGTTTTACTTTTCTTAAAACTAATAAACTTACTATTGAGCAAATTAGTAAGTTTATGAGAGGTAACATATTCCAGTTTAAATATTGACCTGTAATAATCATTATAAAAAGACTATATATGATACCATAACTAGGGTTAAAAATCATAGCTATAATTAATACAAACATTGGCAATGGGATTAAAAGGATATTTTTTATTCCAAAGATATAGTATATTAAAACTGTTATTATTACTGATAAAATGAAAGATGCAAGAGTTAAAATCATTCTTTTTTTGTTTGTAAAATTTTGTTTGAAGAATATTTGCGTTAAGAAATAAAAAAGAATTAAAATTATGATATTATATAAAAATTGACCTAATGCCGATATGGCAAGTTCAATATAATTTTTTTGATCTTTTTTTTCTTTTAAGACATTTACTAATGATTTTAATTTAAGTATATCTTGTTCACTTAAAACTTGATTTTTTAGGATAATGTATTCATTTTTTTCGATTTTGGAGATTACAGGGTCGATGCTTTTCCTAATATTTTCTTTTTCAATAATTGATGCTTCTAAATCTATTTCAAGATTTGGGGATAAAATTTTATCTAAAATAGTTGTAACAATGAGTTTTATTATAGGGTCTTTTAATCTTTGAGTGATTAGTTTTTTAGCTTCGCTAATGCTTAGTTTTTTACTGTTTAAGGTTTCAGATATCTCGAAGTCTTTAGAAAGTCTAAAAAAGTTATTTTTTTCTGAATCATTTACTAAAGGAGTTTTCATTATTTCAGATAATTGATTTGATAAATAATTATAAATATATTCTCGAGTATTGCTATCATTAAGATAATTTATTGTTGGATAATCAAATGCTAAGCCGATTTCAGTAAACTTATTGTAAGTATAAGTACTATCATAGTTTTCATAACTATCATTAATAGTTACAAATAGATCATCAAGTTGTTTATAAGTGTTAAATTTTATGTCTTCCGATATTTTATAGATTGTAGGATAGCTTTGAAGAGTTTTTGATACTTCATTTTCTATGATAGCTTCCGGTTTTAGGACATTAAAAGCAAAAGGAGCTTTAATTGCTTCTTGAGCAATTTGTCCAGCTTGATAATTATATTTTGGAACATTAAAGCCATACCAAGTTACAGTGTAAAAAATTATAGCTAAGAGAAACGAAGTAAGAATTATCAGATATATATTTTCTTTATTATTAATCATAAAAAAAGCCTCTTGAAAAGAGGCTTTTTTGTCAAGTTATTTTTTATATTTGATTAATTATTATCTCTAGGAATATCAAAGATTTGATTTGGATAAATTAAGTCAGGGTCTTTAATTTGGTCACGATTAGCTCTATATATAACAGGCCATTTAGTACCGGAACCATAAACCTCAGGATAAGATGATATTTTCCATAAAGATTCGCCTCTATAAACTTTCCATGTAGTAGGAAGTCCACGAGGGATTCTTAAATTTTGTCCTTCATAGATTATGTTAGGATCTTTAATTTGGTCACGATTAGCTCTGAAAATTATACCCCATTTTGAATGATCACCATAGATGAAGTCATATCCGGATATTTTTGATAAATAATCGCCTTTAACTACAGAGTAATTGTCTTCGTAATAAGTATTAGCTGCTTTTAATGCATCATTAATAGCTTTAAATCTACGGTCAAGATCATTGAAATCTCTTTTGAATTCAGGTAAACTTGCTATTTGAACAGCTTTAGTATTGTTAAAGTCTTCGTTTAATTCTTTGAAAGCTTTTGCATTTTTCCACAGGTCATCATCACTCATATTTTCCCAATTATTAAGTTGATCTTTGAAGTATTGTATTTTTGATCTTAACTCAGCTAAATTTGCATCTGTGATATTAAGTCTATCAAATAAATCGGAAATATTAGTATCTACATCATTTATGTTTGTTCGTAAAGCTTCAATTTCTACAGTTAATCTTTCATTTGCAGCAATGGCATCCGCTTTTCTTTGTTGAAGGTTTGTCATTTCTGTTTCTAATTGATTCCAATATTGTTGTCTTTCAGTTTTGCTTAGTTTTTTGTAGTCATCTTCGTTTAGATAATTAACAGAAGCGTTTAAAAAAATCGGTAAAACAAAAATGACAATAAGGGCTATTATTTGTATTTTCTTTTTCATCATATTCTCCTTAATTCATTCCTTTTTCCATATCTTTTAACGCATCAAGTTTTGCCTGCTTTGATCTTAACTCAGCTTCAAGTTGAGTTTTTTCTTGTTGTAATTGAGTAGTTATTTGTTCTTGTTCTAAGGCTTCTTGTTCGGCTACCGTCAATTGATTTTTTGTGACAGGTGGTGGTGGTGGTGTACAAGCTGTAAAAGCGAGTACAGAGGTTAGCATAATTAGTGCTAAAACTTTTTTAAATACCTTCATGGTACCTCCTTAACATTATATCTCAAGTTATCTTTACGTTTATACTTAAAACCATAAGACAATTTTATGTTACACTGTTATTGTTGTCAAGAAACTTTTTAGGTTTTCTGAAATTCTACGTGAAGAAAGAGGTTTTTAATTATCGGAAAACAATTTTTAATAGATGATTTTATCAAAAAAATATTATCATTTAATTGGATTTTTTTTTTGAGCAGTGATAATTATTCCGTTTCCTTTAGGATTTTTTGTGATTGTATCAAAATACATACATATTAATACCGGAATAAATATTAATAAAAAATAAAATGGTATAATAATCATTAAATATTTGGTATAATTAATAAGTTTTAGGGTAGTTTTCATTACTAATAACCAATATATTTTACCCCAGATACCGTAAGTATATTTCCAATTTATATTTTTAAAACCTTGATTAATAAGTTTATCACAAATTTCATTTGGAGAATAGCCCGGTCTTACGTGCTCTGCAGTAAAGGCAGCAGCTTTATCAAGATTGCTTGGGGTTGAAATGATTAAATATCCGTCTTGTTTTAAAGAATTATAGAAATTTTTAATTGTTGATATATCATCGTTTATGTGTTCTAATATGTCAACAGCTATGATTAAATCAGCTTTATTAATTAAGGAATATTCTTGTAAATCAGCAGTAGTGTAGGAAAACCTTTTTTGCTGTTCTATGTTTAAAAAAGTGTAAAAATCGTTTAAATAGATTGTTTTTAAATCTGTAGCAAAAACTTTTGTTTGAGGAAATTTCTTTAACATATAATAAGAATATTGACAAAAACCTGCTCCGGCATCATAGAAAAGAGTATTTTGGCTATCTACCATTAAATTCTTAATACTTTTTTTTACATACCATTGTCTGAGAATAAAAATGTCAAGCAACAAAAAGAATAGTTTTCTGAATATAGGATTTTTTTTTATAATAAGATTAAAAATATTTTTTATGGGGTCGTATTTCATAATATTTTATTTTAATAATGCTGATAAATGAGGGCGGATAACTCCGCCCATTTAATATTTATGTTCATAATTAAAGATTATAGTATAAAGTCATTTCGTAAGGATGAGGTCTATTTTCTACAGCATCGGCCTCTTTCATTTTGAGAGTAATCCAGCTTTCTATTAATTCTTCGCTAAATACTCCTCCTTGTAAGAGGTAGTCATGATCTTTTTTAAGGGCATTTAGAGCGTCTTTGAGGTTTGTAGGAATAGATTTTAATTCGTCTTGCATTTTCTTAGGCCAATTAAAAACATTATCATCATAAGGACCGTACCCTTGCTCAATAGGATGAATTTTATTGATGATTCCATCTAAGCCTGCCATAAGGATTGCACTCATAGCAAGGTATGGATTAGCTGTTGCATCACCGGTTCTAAATTCTATTCTTTTACTTGCCTCAGTATGAACATAGTTAGGAATTCTGATTGCAGCTGAACGATTAGCAAGCCCAAAGAAGAGTTTTACAGGAGCTTCAAAGCCGGGTAATAAACGTTTAAAAGAATTTGTACTTGGATTTGTGAAAGCTGTTAGAGATGCACCATGTTTAAGAATACCGCCAATAAAATAAAGAGCATCATGAGATAAATCAGCATATCTGCCTTTTTCCCAGAAAAGATTTTTCCCATTTTTTCTAAGAAGAATATGATAATGCATACCATTACCCGGTTCGTTATAAATTGGTTTTGGCATAAATGTAACTGTACAGCCATTTTCTAAAGCACATTGTCTGATAACATCTTTCATAACTAAGACTTCATCGCATATTTTAGGGAAAATACTTGGTTCTGTTTCTATTTCTTGTTGACCTGCGAGGCCTACTTCATGATGATGATAACGTACTTTAATGCCTAAATCTTCCATAATACTTACAGCTTGTTGTCTAACATTAAAGTATAAGTCAAAAGGAGTACACATATGATACCCTTTTTTATCTTGATTTGCCATTGCCATTTCATCATCATTTCCGGAAGGCAAACATTCTTTGTTTTGACTTGAAGTAAATGAGTATCCCACATCATATTTTTGGTTTTTGAAAATAGCTTCATCAAAGATGTAATATTCAAGTTCAGGAATCCATAAAGATTCATCTGCAATCCCCGAAGAAACCATAAAATCTTGTGCTCTTTGAGCTACACTTCTAGGGTCTTTTGCTACACCTTTACCGGTTACGGCGTCACATATAGTACCGAGTAAGACGATAATATTTCCTTCATCAGTTTCTTCAATAATTGCAGTGTTTAAATCAGGTTTAATAATCATATCGCCGGATTCTACAGCTTTCATACCCGGAATACTTGATCCATCAAAAGAAACACCATTTTCAATAACATATTCAAGTCTTCTGACAGGAAATGTTATATGATACCATTTCCCTTCTAAACCGCAATATTTTAAATCAATTGCGATTATTTGATTCTCTTCAGCCATAGCTTTTAATTGAGCTAAGTCCATATTTTCCTCCGTTTTATTTTTTTGGAATTGTTTTTTATATTGAAGTACCTAAGAGAAGTGTAGTGAAAAAATTTAGAGGAGGTACTATTACTGTTTGGAAAAGTGGTATTTTTAAAAAGAAACTAATACCAAAGATTAACATTAATAAATATGCTCCTTGTTTTTCCCATTGCATCCATCTAAAATACATTTCATCTGATAAGAAACCACTTATAATTTTTGAACCATCAAGAGGTGGTATTGGAATAAGATTAAATAATCCGAGAGCAATATTAATCATAACTGTAAATTGTAATGCAAAGACGATAAAGTAAAAAATAATATTTATCTGGCTAAGGGGTTGAATTAATCTAAAGAGAATTGCTACTAAAATGGCAATTATAAAATTTGAAGCCGGTCCGGCTGCGGCTGTAATTGATGTACCTATTTTTTGATCTTTAAAATTATAGGGATTAATAGGTACAGGTTTTGCCCATCCGATTCTTACGATTAATAGCATTAATGCTCCAATAGGATCAAGATGCCTGATCGGGTTTAGAGATAACCTTCCGGCTCTTTTAGCTGTGTCATCGCCGAGTAGATATGCAGAATATCCATGACTGAATTCGTGAATAGTGATACTTGCAATTACAATCACTATTTGTATGGCAAATGCTGTTATATAAATTATAGTGTCCACATTATTATCCTTTAATTATCTTTTTAAACTTTCGTTTACCAACTTTTATAACCTTATCTTCTTTATATTGATACATCATATTTTCATCAGTGATTTTATCTCCATTAATTGAAACAGCCCCTTGCTTAATCATTCTGCGTGCTTCTCCATTGGAGTTTGTTAAACCTGCATCAGTAAGAAGTTTTACAATCCAAACTTCTTTATCTGAATAGATATATTCTTCTATATCAGTTGGAATTTCTTTTTGACTAAAAACTCTGTTAAACTCTTCTTCAGCTTCTTTGGAGATGTCTTCACCGTGGTATAAGGCTACTATTTCTCTCGCTAATCTTTGTTTTATATATTTAGGATGTGCTCCGGTTTCTAAATCTTTTTTTATTTGTGATATTTCATCAGGATGGACTTTAGTAGCATAATTAAAATAATTGATTATTAAATTGTCAGGTATTGACATTACTTTTCCATATTTGTCATTTGGAGTATCAAAAACAGCTATATAGTTACCTAAACTTTTACTCATTTTATTGAGTCCATCAGTGCCCATAAGGATTGGGGAGAGTATAGCAATTTGTTCTTCCATATTAAAAAATCTTTGCATTTCACGACCATTTAAAATATTAAATTTCTGTTCGGTAGCACCTAATTCAATATCAGCATTAATAGCAACAGAATCATATCCTTGCAATATAGGATACATAATTTCGTGCATATGTAAAGGTAATCCTGCATCCCAACGTTTTCTAAAAGTGTCATGAGCCATAAATTGAGCTAACGTATATTTGCCCATTAATTTAATAACATCTGACATCGACATATCACCAAACCATTCTGTTTGATAGTGAACCTCAGTTTTGTCTTTATCTAATACAGTGTAGAGCTGATCCATATATTTTTCAGCATTTTGTTTTACTTTTTCAGCTGTAAGTGGAGGTCTCGAATCATCTCTCCCTGTAGGGTCTCCGATTTGAGCAGTATAATCACCTATGATTATCACTCCTTTATGTCCTAAATCTTGAAATTCTCGCATTTTTCTGATAGGTACAAGATGCCCAATATGTACTTCGTAGTTGGTTGGGTCAATGCCATATTTGATTCTAAGAGGTTTGCCTGTTTTTTGAGATTTTTGAAGTTTTTTTATTAATTCGTTTTCGGGTATTATTTCTTCGACACCTTTTTTTATGATTTTTAATTGTTCTTCGATAGTCATTAGATTTTTGTCTCCTGTTTTTATATAAATTTGTCTAAAATTGGAGAAATTTTATTGTATATCTTTTCTGTTGATAAGCCAATTAAATTTCTTAGCAATTCTGTTTTTCCATGTTCTATAAATTCGTCCGGGATAGCAAAAGAATGAATTTTGATGTCATCAGAAGCATATTCTATACCAAGTCTTGATGCAAACCCACCTATTTGTGCATTTTCTTCAATTATTATAAAATGAGAACACTCATCTTTGATTTCATCAAAAAGTTGTTTGTCAAAAGGTTTAATAAATCTTGGATTTATTAAATACGGATTTATCCCTTCATAGTTTTCTATAATTCTATTGTATAGGTCAAAAGCTGTTGAAAATGAATGACCTACACCAATAATAGCGATGTTTGATCCTTTATTCCAAATTTCTGCTTTGCTAAATTTAATAGATGAATGTGTATGCTCAAAGATTTGTGCTGTGCCTCTTGGATAACGGATTGCCACCGGTAAATCATTAAAATCTTTTGACCATTCAAGGCATAATTCTAATTCTGATGCTGAAGTTGGAGCTATTATGCATAAATTTGGTACAAATTG
>JALNXV010000151.1 GCA_023230175.1 Candidatus Cloacimonadota bacterium | reverse complement strand
CCTTTATTTAATAAACTGACTATATATAATATCTATAATTTCTTGATGAATGGTATCAATTGATTGCATCCCATTTAAAATAATAAATCTTTTTTCTTTAGAAGCAAGTTTTAAAAAGGCATCACGAACATTTTTATGAAATTCTTCCGGTTCTTGTTCTAACCTATCTAATTTTTTATGCATAATTCTTTTTATGGATTCATATACCGGAATGTCCATTATAAATGTAATATCCGGTATTAGATTATATGTAGCAAAACTATTCATATATATAATTTTATCATAATTTATTTTTCTTGCTACACCTTGATAAGCAAAGGTTGAATCATAATATCTGTCGGAAATGACTATTTGTTTATTATTTAAAGCAGGAATAATCTTTTGGGCAGTATGCTGATTTCTTGCAGCAAGGTATAAGAGTAGCTCTGTTTCCGGTGTCATTTCAGTATTTTTGGGGTCTAAGATAATAGAACGTATTTGTTCTGAAATGTTAGTTCCGCCGGGTTCACGAGTTAAGACGACTTGATGGTTATTATTTTGTAGGTATTCTGCTAATAATTTAGCTTGGGTTGATTTTCCGCATCCTTCAATTCCTTCGAAAGTGATAAATAACTTTTCCATTATATAATAGTGTCCTTTTTATAGAAATTATCATTTTTCCCCGGATAGTCAAGCAGGTAATGTAAACCTCTACTTTCTTTTCTTAAAAGTGCAGATTGAACTATCAAGCGTGCAATTACAGCCATATTTCTTGTTTCTATAACTTCTTTTCTGATATTATTATGATGATAGAAATTATCGATTTCTCTATAAATAGTTTCTATTCTGTTTTGAGCATATTTTAAAAGTCTGCGAGAACGGGTAATGCCGACATAGTTTTGCATAGTATGTTTAAGGATTTCTCGATTGTGGGCAATAATAACCCATTCATTTTCATTAAAGGTGCCGATTTCTCTCCACTCAGGAATGTCGGGGAATATAACTTTTTCTTGGTTAGAGGGATGTTTTGCTGCTCTATATGCTATTACGACAGCTTCTAAGAGTGAGTTAGATGCAAGTCTATTAGCTCCATGCAAACCTGTACAAGCTACTTCCCCGGCAGCAAACAAGTTTTGAATGTCTGTTATACCATCAATAGTTGTAAGTACTCCTCCACAAAAATAATGTGCAGCAGGTGCAACAGGGATATAGTCTTTTGTAAAATCTATGCCTTCTTTTTTGCACTTTTTATCAATATACGGGAAATGAGTTTTTAATTTATCATGATTTATAACCGTAGCATCAAGGTAAACATACCCATCATCTCTTTTTTTGATTTCAGCATCAATAGCTCTTGCTACTATATCTCTTGGTGCAAGATTTGCCCTTGGATGATATTTTTCCATAAAGGGAGTACCGTCTCTAAGTCTGAGAATTGCTCCTTCACCTCTTAGAGCCTCCGTTACTAAAAATGTTTTTTCTTTTTTATATAACGTATTTGTATTTGATGTCGCTTGAGAGGGATTAGTGCCGGAATTATGAAAGGCGGTTGGGTGAAATTGTACAAATTCCATATTAGCTACTCTGGCTCCAGCTAATTTTGCCATTGCGATTCCATCTCCTGTCGCAACTTCAGGATTAGTGTTGTGTAAATAGACTTGCGAAGCTCCACCTGTAGCGAGCATAGTTTTATTTGCAACAATTGTTTTAATGATGTTATTGTTTATATCTAATACATAAGCACCCCAACAAGTAATTCTTGGAATAAATCCTTCATCCTGTAAAATATGATGTTGAGTAATTAAATCAACAGCGATATGGTTTTCATAGATATGTATGTTTTCGTTTTCTTTACAAGCATTAATTAGGGCTTGCATTATCTCGTGTCCGGTCGAATCTGCAGCGTGAGCGACTCGTTGTTGTGAATGTCCTCCTTCTCTTGTTAAAGAAAGATTTTCAAAAGAACGATCAAGATTTTTATTTTTTAAAGTAAATTTAGTCCCTTTATCTATCAGATATTGTATAGCATTAGGACCATCTTGAACTATATTTTTTATTACAGGAATCTTGCCAAGTTCTGCTCCGGCGATTAAAGTGTCTTTGATATGGTTTTCAAAGCTGTCTAAGTTATCTAAAACAGCAGCTATGCCACCTTGTGCGTAATCAGAATTACAGTCGGATAAAGTTTTTTTTGTTATGACAGCGACTTTACCATAATTTGCTACTTCAAGAGCATAAACCAGACCTGCAGCTCCTGAACCAATCACTAAAAATTCATAGTGAATCATTATTGCCTTCTTTCTGACAAAGAAAACATCATTACTAATGCATCTTCAATAGGATTTGAATAATATCTATTTCTTGTATAAATAACTTTAAATCCTAATTTATGATACAAAGCAATTGCTTGTTTATTTGATTTTCTTACTTCTAAAAAGTATTTTTCATATTTCTTGAAATGCATTTCGATAATATTTGTTAAAAAATATTTGCCTAATCCTTTTTTTTGATGAACAGGGTTAACAGCAATATTGCAAATACTATATTCATCCAGTACTCCTATGCCAATTTGAAAGGCAAGGATTTCGTTTGTAGTGATATCGTATAAGATTAAGGATTCATTATATTTTAAAGATTCCTTAAATGCTTGCATTGGCCATGGTTCCGGAAAGCAATCTTGTTCTATCTTATGCACTGTTGTTAGGTCAGATTCTTTCATTTTCCTAATGCCATGATTAGTTTTTTTATCAATATAATCCATTTAATATTCCAAGATTTGACCCGGTTTAATGAGTACAATCGTTATATCATTACGCTTAATAGTTTGAAGGTTATTTTTATTCATCAGATGCTTTTGCGAAACACCAAGCTTGAGTGCTATTTGTGCAAGAGTATCCCCCGATTGAACTATATATTTGCCTGAACTAACATCTTTACCTTGTAAAAGCAGTGTTTGACCGATATAGATAGTATTACCTTTTAAGTTATTCCAAGTTTTTATATCATTAACTTTAACACTATATTTTTTAGCAAGACCTATTAATGTATCACCTTTTTTTACTTTATGCTTAATGGTTTGTCCGGGTAATAAGAAAGGAGAACTGTTTTTTACTAAAAATTTTTTTTCAATACTTGCAACTAAGGCAGAGTCAGGTTTTGATTCTACCGGTACGAGTATTTCGTATTTGCCTGCAGGAATGATTAAATGATTTATTTTTGAATATTTACCTACTCTTCTTTGAGATAGTTTTATCCAAGGATTGAGCTCCCAAATTCTTCCGGCTGTTGTACCGTAAGCACTTGCCCATTCAGATAAATCATAAAAACCTTTGAGTTCTAAGTCAACAAGTTTTGCAGTTTCAAGTAATGGTGGTAATCGGTCAAACTTCTTTTCAAAGATTTCTTCTTCATATTCAAAGATAATTTTAGTTGCAATTGCTCGCCAAACATAATTATTAGTTTCGTCAAAACGCATAATTAACGAAAAGAAATCTTTGCCTTTTTGTTCGCGTGCAACTCTTAAAACGTTACCCACCCCTGTATTATATGAAGCCAAGGTTAAGAGCCAGTCATTAATGTCTTTTGATTTTAGATGTGAATGTGCATTTAATAAATATTTAGCTGCGGCTTCGGTTGATTTAAAGATATTTCTTCTTTCGTCAAGGTAAGAGTCAATTTTTATGTTATACCCTTTTGCTGTTGTGGGCATAAATTGCCAGATTCCGGCAGCAGATGCTTGAGAATATGCCATATAATTCAGATTGCTTTCAGCGACGGCAAGATATTTAATATCCGGATGTATGTTATGTTTAACTAAAATTGAATCCATTAGGTCAAAATATATCCCACTTCTTGGGATGAACTGATGTGCTTTTTTGACTTCGGATTCAAAAATATTTATAAGCCTGGTGCGGATTCTATCGTTAGTTAAGTCTATATCAACTCCTGCAAAGGTATAACTTGTAGGTATTTCAAATGTGTCATTTATCAGAACTTTAGAATACGTTATTTCAATCTCTTGCCTTAATGAATCGACAATAAAGAAATATTCTGAGAGGAGGTTGTTTAAAGAGTCTATTTGTATGTTTTTTATTTCTAATAAATTATTAAGAGAGTCAAGCTCTGAAATTGTTGATAATGAATCTTGATTACTAATTGCATTATTATCTAACATAGCCGAAGTTTGATTTGTATAATCTACTGATTTAATTAAATAACAGGAATTAATCAATGAAACAAAACCTATGAGACATAACATTATTGAAAGTGTTTTTATTAAATACATATTCTTATTCATATTGATAGCTTTACAACCTTACTTTTTTTGACTAAGAAATAATAAATAGCTATTTTTGTCAACAATATCATTTCTTTTTTTAAGAATGTTGTTTTATAACTGAAGAATAACTTTATCTAAGAGGCAGTCTAAAAACTACTGTTGTACGACAAGGATGCTAATCCTCCTTAAAAATTCTATAGCCTCTTTAATTATAGCAGGTTGAAAAAAAATATGAGATAATTTAAATATTCTTTGACAAATGATATTATTTCCTTTATAATATAAATAATAATTTTAATGGAGGGTATATGTTTAAGAACCTTAAAATAGGCAAAAAAATAACTCTTTTATCTGTCGTATTGCTATGCTTTATATTTATAGTAAGCATTGCAGGTATCATAAGCAATTCTATGCTTTATAAGCAATTAAATCGTTTTAATTTAACTCATTTACCTAGTCTTGCTTTTTTGTTAGAGATAGACAGGGATTTGCATCAGTTAATTGTTGCAGAAAGAACTATGCTTTTTATGGAGAAAGACCATCAAGCTTTTAAACAGTTTGAACAAGATTTTAAGGAAAACTATACTCAAGCTGATGATAGGTGGAAGAAATATCTCGCACTCCAAGAAAGTGATGAATTTGAAAAAACTTATCAAGAGTATGAACAATTACGTAGTGAATGGAAGCCTCTTTCTGACCAAGTTTATAATTATATTATGGAAGATTCTCCGGAAAGTAGAAAGAGGGCTTATGATTTATCTCTTTCATCAGCAAGTGAAGGATTTAATGTTATGAGAGAAACTCTTGACGGGTTACAAGAAGCACATTATGCTCAAATTGATGAAGATATAGTTATTGCGAATAGAGTATCAATGATTTCCGGATTAAGTATATTTTTAGCTACGGTAATTTCTTTGATAGTGGGTATAATATTGAGTATAATTATAGGTCGTCAAATTACGAAACCTATCAAAATGGTTGTAAATAATCTTAAGGATATTTCTGAAGGAGACGGTGATTTAACCAAGAGGCTTGACATTTATAGTAAAGACGAAGTTGGTGAGCTGTCTCTTAATTTTAATAAATTTATTGATAAAATCCATAAATTGATTATGGAATTAGCTGATAATATTAATGTTTTGTTTGTTTCAGCTGATGAATTGTCTGCTTTTTCTAATCAGTTAGCAAGCTCATCACAAGAGATGTCCACTCAGGTAGAAGTAGTATCAAATGCTACACAAAATATGAGTGATAAAGCAAATACAATTGTTGATTCTACTAATGAAGCTACTTCAAATGTAGAAATAGTATCTAACTCAATACTTAAGATGAGCTCTGATATAAATACTATTGCAGCTGCTGCAGAGCAGGCTTCTACAAATGTAAGCAATATAGTTACTGAAGTTAAAGGGGTAGGTCAGAATATTGCTGATATAGTTTCTCGTACAAATAACGTATCCTTAAATATTAATTCTTCTTCGGCTTCGGTACAGGAAATGAGTGCTACCTTACAAGAAGTTGCTAAGAGTACGTCTGATGCAAGTTCTATATCACAACAAGCCAATTCAAAGGCTTTAGAAACAACTAACATTATGAATGAATTACAAAAAAATGTTATTGAAATTAGTAAGGTAGTTAAGATAATTAATGATATTTCTGATCAAACTAATATGTTAGCTCTTAATGCAACGATTGAGGCTGCCAGTGCAGGAGAGGCAGGAAAGGGTTTTGCTGTAGTAGCCAACGAAGTTAAAGAACTTGCCAAACAGACTGTTGAGGCAACAAATAATATTCAAACTAAAATCAACGAGATTCAAAATTCTACAACAATTACAGTTGATTCTCTTAGTACTGTAAAAGATATTGTAGAAAAACTGAATTCAATCAATATAAATATTGCTTCTACCGTTGAAGAACAAAGTGCTGTTATCAATGAAATTGCTCATTCTATTCAATCAGCAGCTGATAATTCTAAAGAGGTAAGTGAATTTGCTGATACAATTAATGCTTCCAGTAAAAACATTGACAATAATATTTCTCAAATGAGTTTCGGTATTAATGAAATAGCAGGTAAGGCTTTGGAAATTTCAAATGAAGCTTCTGAAGTTGCACGAAATACAGAGTCAGCTAATCGTGGTGTTAAGGATATTCAAGTTAATACTAATTTGATTTATAAAGAGATTAAAGATGTTGCTGTAAATATTGAGAATGTAAATCTTGTAACTCAAGAGACTACAAGAGGTTCTGAAAATCTTAATAGTTCGTCTAAAGAATTAAATAAGATAGCTAATGCTGTCAAGAAATTAGTTGAACAGTTTAAAATCTAATAATAAAAAAAATAAACAGGGATTAAAGAAATTATTCTGAAATCCCTTTTTTTATTTATATAGCTATTTAAGAAGTATGATTTTTTTGTTGTGTAGGTATTTATTACCTGAAATTCTCATAAAATAGATACCGGATGACAGGTTATTTCCTTTTTCGTCTTTACCGTTAAAGATGAAAGTGTGTATTCCTTTATCTAAAACATCATTATGTAGGGTTATTATTTTTTGTCCTTTGACATTAAAGATACTTAGATTAATATTATCTTGTTCGGGGAGGTAAAATTCTATTGCTGTAGTAGGGTTAAAGGGGTTAGGATAAGTTGAAACTGTAAAGGTATCACCTGCAATAATAATTTCATCATCTATTGGAGTAAATCCGTTTACATATATCTTTGAAAGGTATATGTTTGCAGACGGTTCTTCGATAGAATCGGTTGTTTTAATCATAGCATAAAGGGTGTCATTGATGCCTATTTGATATGAGAGAGCTTTGATTTGTGAGTCTTCAAGGAAATCGAGATTGAAATTATCTAAGTAATTTAGGGCAAATTCGTCAGTTATCTCATAGATTTGTCTTTGATTGTTTTCATCTTGTCCTGTAAAATCTGTTATTAGAAGTATTCCATCTTGAGTCTTAAGCAAGGTATAGTTAAAATCAGCAGAGAAATATGCAGGAGTCTCAAGATTAATGTGAGATAGTGTTGAATTTGCAAAGGAGAATATTCCCAGTTTAAAGCAATTATCAATATTGTTATCATAATATAAGATGTAAGCCATATTGTTTTTTAGGCATATATCTTTATAGAAATTCATTGGATTGCTTAATTCATATTCAGCATAAGTTTGTCCAAAATCACTTGAAAAAAGAAGTTTAAAAAGTGTTTCTTCATCATTGATTTCTGAAGTGATTATAGATAATAAGTCATTTTCAGAGGCTGTATCAATTACTCTTTTTTCTGTTATATTTTCAGGGTCGTCAAAGTTATTAATCTCAGTTGTTTGATTATTTAAATCATAATTGAGTAAGGAGAAATATTTCTTTCCTGTAAAGGCAGAAGGGAACCAAGGTAATGGGTTATTTTGTAAGCGTGAATCATAAATATATTGTTTGTCGTATCCTGTAGATGGATGTGTAGGCCCAAAGACATAGTTATCAATATCCCAATAATTGTCAGTATCCGGATTATCGCTTGTTCCTCCCCCCGAACGACGCATAAATCCTCTTCTCATTTGTAATATAGAACCAAATAAGTTTAAAGTTCCTCTATCATATACGATATCATCAGCTGATTCCGGATAAACAGGATTATACCATGGATAATCATATACAGCATAGTGTGGAGAAGTAGTTAAGTTTGTCAATGGATGATTAGCCATAGGATATCCTGCATAAGATGCATTACCATTTGCTCCGGGCCATTGTAAATTATTAAATACTCCATAGGTTGGTC
>JALNXV010000150.1 GCA_023230175.1 Candidatus Cloacimonadota bacterium | reverse complement strand
TTCAACTCCTAACGATAAGTTGAATACTACGAATTTTCGCAAGGGAATGACTTCCCATAGGCATGGCCAGTATTCTATGCAGAAAAAAACCACGATTTTTCCTTTCGTGGTTAGTTTATTATCAGATTGATTACATTCTAATGGTCAAACTGAAGACTTGTTTGCGTTTGACGAATCCATAAGCATACAAGATTTGTAATTAGTAAAAAATCGCGTTTCATCTATTCTTTCATTTGCATACAATTAATAAATATTTTTAGAGCAATTTAATAAATCTAGATGGAGTTTGTACTTTTTCATCTCCCCACGGCATCATACGTTTTTTTGGATAAGAAAGATAACATAATCTTTTCGCTCGAGTAATTGCAACAAACAAATTGTGTTTCTCTTCATCCATTTGAGTCTTGTTTCCATTAATAAAATTTTGAACAGCACGATAATCTGGGAAAACACCATCATTTAACCCAATTACAAATACTACATCGTATCCCAAACCTTTTGTCATATGAACCGTAGACAGGGTGATTGCGTCAGTAAATTCAGCGCTTGACGAAACTAAGGAGATTCTCCTAATAAAATTTGCATAATGTCTTTCGCCAATAGAAGAGTTATTAACATAATTTGACCAGTTCAGTCTCCAAAAACTAATATCCTCTTGAATTTGTGCTTTTTCTAAATCATCAAACTCAAGTGTGGTATCGCTAAACATCGTGGAAATTTGATCCAATATTGGTGTCAAATTAACATCTCCATCACCTAATTTTTTAAGGGCATTCACTACATACATCGACTTTCTCTTGAAGAGTAGATCAATTTCGTTACTTTGCTCAATATCAGATGCTTTTTTAAGGTTTTGTGTTTTTAGTATTGAATTTAGTTCGGTACGATGAACGATATCCAGTTCGTTTCCGATAAGAATAAGACCTAGCTCAAAAATGCGCATGACATCAGATTCACTTGAAAATGAGCCTCGTGGCGATACCTTTAAAGCATACTTTATTTTATTTTTGTCGAATATATCCGTGAGTTTGTTAAAAACATAGCGGTTTCGAGCTATCACGACACAATTTGCCGGAAGCATTACGCGGTTTTCTAAATTTTCATTCCCCTCATTCATTAACTCGCAGATTTTGTTATAAACTTTTATTGCCTCTTCTTCTTCATTTGAATACTCCTTAATCGTGAATTCGCCTTGAATAGGATAGATGCATTCAGCATTAAAAGTAGTCTCAAGTTTATTTGAAGCAGAGATAATTGATTGCGCTGATCTATAATTTTCATTAAGAGCAAAATTTGTGACATTATAATCACGAGGAAATATGGTTTTAAGAAATTCTGAAGAACCTCCCGAAAAGCCATAAATGGCTTGGTTAGGATCCCCGACCATGACAATACGATTATGTTTTCCAGCTATGAGCTTTACTATCTCATATTGGGCAAGATTGATATCTTGTGCCTCATCGACGTAAATTTCTCTATATGTCTTTTGATATGTTTCAAGGACAGCAGGAAAACTTGCAAGAAGTTTATATGTATATCGCACAATGTCATCAAAATCAATCATCCCTTGATTCAGTAATTGATCGTCAAATTCTTTAAATAATGCATAAAGACTTTTTGACTTATCATAATCTGTTGCAAACTTGAGTTTTCTTTTTTCTATACTAATCTCTTCAAGCCAGCTATTAATTTTGTAGTATCTCTTTTTTGCATCACCTGTTTCATTGAGGTCTCTAATCCGTTGCGGAACCGCCTCGACAGCCTTTTGGAAAATTGCTAAACGATCAGAACTATTCGCGCAGATCATAACATTGTCAGGAATCCCAATTAAGTGGCCATATGTCATCAATATTTCATTACAAAAATTGTGTATTGTGCCAATGTATATGCTGTTTGTTGTTTTTTCTTCGCCTAACGATTCGGTAAGTCTATTCTTTAGTTCTTCTGTTGCTTTATTACTAAATGTTATCGCCAAAATTCTATGAAATTCGGATATGCGATGGACTGAATTTATTATTTTTGCCGTTACTACTCTAGTTTTTCCGCTACCAGCACCAGCGATTACCGAGATATATTGGTCTTCAGAATCCACAACTTGTTGCTGTTTCTTGCTAAGGCTATTCATCGAGATTCACCTCCGTTTTTATTTTTTCAAAAAGGTCAATTATCAACTGTGGCAATTCACTCTTATTGCCACAAGAAGAAACAATTTTTTCAGCAATAAACTCTGCTAATGTAATTTTATTTTTCTTCAAGTAGAAAACTGTACATTTATCACATTCATCGTTACGGTTAGCAAATACAGGAATTGGATTTTTACTTTTGAAAGCAATCCAAGCCTGGGAGTTCATATATGTAGAATTTATATAATCTTGGATCCCTTCGTATGAGTCTATCACTTGGTGTATTTGAGATGCGAAACTAGTTCCATACAAATAGCTCTCGTAGTTCAATCCAGCTGGAATTTTAATTACTCGAGACTCAGTCGCCAAGTCAAAACTGGGATTATTTGTTATTTTCCTTAGTGCCGATGATATGGATTTTATAACACCTGCTTCTCCATCACTGAATAATAACCAGTTCAGTTTGTAAGCGTGCAAAAGTTGTAAGAATGGTTTATAGCGCAATCCTCCATCGGAGGACACAAAAGTGACGCCTGCATCAAAAGGAGAAATGCCGAAATAAAATTGAAAAAATATTGGCATAGCAATAAGTTCTGTTAAACCTTCTACCATAACCACTAGTCTAGAGAAAACCAAATCTGCCTTATTACTCATGCAAAAATGTTTTATTGCGGATATGTCGACGTCAGAAAAAGTATTACTTAATGGATAAAAATGAGTTCCACTAGAATCTTTATCAATTCGAACTAGTGTTTCAAGTTCCAGCTGATTAATTACATACGGAGAATGGGTCGCGATAACTTTTTGAGAATTCGTTTCATTAAGTATTTTCACCAGTTGCATCTGCTGTTGAGGGTGAACATGTGCTTCCGGTTCTTCAACGAGCAAAAGAGAATGGAACGGGGTGATTTCCGAAGAAAAGAGATTAATTTGACTCTTAATTGTAGAAAACACTGCCCAGCTCCTCACGCCACTACCGAGATTTAAAGCCGGAACTGGATTGAAGTTTTCACTTTGATAATAAATATCTATTCCTTTATACAGAGTTTCAAGATCCTTTGTAACTGGAGCAATATTAACTTCATACTTTTCTTCGGACACAGTTTTCTTCATTTCTTTTTCAATTTCTTGAATTAGCTTGCTTTCTTCCTTAATTGAACAATTAATTTCTTGAAGTTTAATTTGAATTTCATCTTTTTTGGCTTGTTCAATTTTGATTTTGGATATTAATCTAGCCCAAATTGATTTTCTGTTTCGCAAATCCTCTGATATATCTCTATGTGCATCAACGTATTCGCAATAGATATAATCAAGAACTCTTGAGTTAAATTTTGCAGCAAGTGAATGATTTCCATCATCACTCCATCTTTTGATTTGTTTTTTTGTGTTTATGTATACAGACCGTTTTTCGTCGAATGATAACTCGGTTCTAAAAGCGAAAAAAGAGTCGCTGTTCTCATCAATACCTTTTCCTTCGCCCATCACTAATATCCAATCGTCATCAAAAGACGAAGTTAGTTCACCGTTGACTGTTGGTTTGATATAAATATCAATAGTGACTTTTTTATCATACGAAAATGGATTTAATTTAGAATTAAAAACGTCTTCTGCATCAATAGATTCGTATGAGAAACCAAGACTTATTGCTTTGAGAATGTTGGATTTCCCTGTGTTGTTCTTACCAAAGAAAACGTTCTTGTCATTCAAAAGAACTAGCAATGATGAAATTGACTTGTAATTTTTTATCAGAACCTTGCTTACTTGTATCCCCATCATGACTCCTTTCACTCTATTGTAGAACATTCATTCCTCAAACAGTAATATTTATGTTGATGACAAATATCAATCTATTAAGTGGAAGATTTTTTTGTTTTTGCGCATTAAATAATTCAATTCATATTACGATAAATGCATGACATGCTCGTGCCAACTCCATATGATTCATGACGTATTAAATACATCTTTTTAATGCTTGGACTTTTAGTAATAAAGAAAGTGTAAATCCACAACTCAAAACTTCTATCATTTCAAATGACTTTTAATTATGGATTCAGTATTTTTGATATTTCTGCTAGATTTTTCTCATTCAGTATAGTATAGACATGCATTGAGATGGTTGGCTTTTTTTGTTCAACATCTTTCAAATCAAAAAATACAAAACCGGTGTTTATATTGACGTTGTTAATTTTAAGAAAATAAAGGCTATTAATATCATAACGTGTAATAACAGTCATCCCACGGCCTTTCTTTTCTCTTGCTGCATCATAAAGAAGTTTGACTTGATTTCCGTTAATTTGGGCATTCAGAGAGTTTAGTATAGAAAGTAAATTGGCAGGTGTAAAAACAGCAAAGTGATTTCTTCCGGCCGTCCTTATCTCCGAACCAGATATGTCAATGTTATCTAGTAAATATTCAGTAGGTAAAGTGAAAAGTTTGCTAGAGTTTTGCAATAAATACAAATCAATTTTTTTCGTTTTAAACGTCGAGTCAACTAATTCTACCGCAGTCGCTTGATCAATATCTTTCCCAAACTTATAATTCCGACCAACTTGATCAAAAACAGTGGTCTCACTATTAAATTTGTTGATAAACTTCAAAAAAGCAGGAAATTCTTCAATAATTTTATCTGATGGTATAAGTTTTCCATCTTCACCATAACTAAGATCAAACTCGCCCATTTTGGCCTTTGAGTCTTTGATTTCGAGTCTAATTCTAGAACCTTCATTAACAAAAATGGCATCAATTGATGCTGAATCTCCATATTGTAAAAGCACAACCCCTTGTTTGTCGCCATGATAAATATATCTTGGGTATTGAGATTCAAGTTCTCCTCCTCTTGCCTTAATTAACGAACGGAGAAGATGTACTGGCACGTTTTCCACTTTTTCATCAGCATCAATAAAGTGATCTAACTTCAAAAGATCCGCAATAGTTTGAATAACAAAACATTCGTTTAAAATCGAAGGTTGCAATCCTTGTCTTTTATTGAATTGCTTTTCGAATTCTGCACTCGCAGCCTTGGACAAGTTAAGAATTCTTCCCAATTTTCCAATCTCACGAATAAACTCGGAATAAGTGTCCGTTTTTTGAAAATTGTTCTTGTAGAATGTCTCCAAATTTTTTATGTCTTTTTTGGAAGCAACGATCGAAGTCAATTTTCCGTTGTTATAAATTTTATTAAACAACAAAACAAGTGCTTTATTGCCCATCTAACACCTCATAATTCTTATGAAGTAATTTCATGTCGTCAGCGTATTTTGGAAATAATACTTCATTGATTTTATCTCTATATTCTGCTGGGAACTTAATACTTTCTTGTCGCTCTCCAGCATTAACTTTGTATGAAACATAATCACTTTCTTTTTCAATCATTGTTGAGACCAATTCTTCAATTTCGATAACTTTTTCCAATATTTTCTCATGATAAGGAATGGAGAAAAGATTTCGTTTTGTAAACGTTATTCCACCATCAGAAAATCTCCACCACATGTAAGCATAGCTTGAGTTAATTAATGAATATAGCAAATCAAACGATTGTTCATCTTTTGCATAAATTGTAAAGTAACCTTTACGTTTTAATGTTTTTTTACTCGCTAACGTGAAGTATCGAGCGGAGGTTGAAACATATAATTTATATTCTGGGTTTTGTAAGGACGGTTCAAATTGAATTAAATCTGAGATGTATTTACGTTCGTTATCTGTCTCAGTTTTCGCAATTTCCTCTAGCATCGGCTCCAATTCTTTGAATGCCTTTATGGGCTGTTCATCAAACTTTTGAATTTGCGTTCCCAATTTGCTTCGTAAGAAATCAAGATTAATTACTTCGCCTCTTTGATCGCCTCTAAATCTAATTAGATGGGTTAGCTTAAAGCCTTGATGGCCATTACTTTTTAGAGATGTTATTGATGCTCTTACACCATTAGCGGAGTTTGTATTAAATATGCCTTTTTTCCTTCCGTTAAACAAAGTCCCTGGAACATTGTCGAATGAGAATACCTCACCATAAAATTTTTCACCAAGTTTTTTTCTTAATTTAGAGAATTTATTGGCAACAAGATATGATTGTGGTGATACAATAACGGCATTTTTGCAATAGTTCATAATTTTATTCATGAATCCAGCATATAAGTCTTTTGCTTGTAAAAGCACTTCATCAACATTCCAACTTTTCCCAAATTGCTTAATCAAAGAATATGGAGGATTCGTTATCACCGAAATTCCTGGAGGAAGTGATATTTTTTTATCCAAAAAGTCGCCAATTATCACATTGACTTTTTGAGAGACTTTTTTTCCAAGAAGAATATCTATTTTTGCCAAGCAAATATCAACCGCTAGCAAATCAATATCATAAAGGTATAATTTACCGCCGAGTATGAAATCGATGGGGTCGATTCCAGTTTTATCTTTTAGAGTAGCTAACACTTCAATAATTAAATTGCCTGTGCCACAACCTACGTCTGCAATAGTGTCTATGTCGTTTTCTAGGAGTAGTTCTGTCATTACGAGGCAAACATCTTTTGGTGTATAATACTTGCCCATGTCCTTCTTTGCAATTTTATTTGAATGTGCTAAACCAATTTCATAAATTTCGCCAAGATTATCAAAGTTAAGAAGTTCGTTTTCTTGTAATTGGTCAATGGTTTTATTCGAGATGAAGTCTAAAATATACGTCCATGTTTTAGCAAGGCCATAGGTATCAATTAGTTTTTCATACCCATCAACGGAGAAAAATTTTAAAGAATCCACGATTTTTTCGCTGCTCATAAATAATCCTCCCTTCTATCAGTTTCTCACCCATTATATATGAGATTGAATTTTTTTGTACGTAAATTAATAATTTTAATTATTAATCAGTTTTAGATGTCTAATAGTAAGTATTTTACATTGTAAACATATCATATGTTTCACATCTTTTCCACTTTTTCATAATTGCTCTGCCTGTTATTTTGATATATTTGAATGAATCTCAACATTTCTCGTTTTGCTTTTCTATTGCTCTATGTATTGCTTTGTCGCTGATATTATTCACTAAACGTGTGCTTTGCTTTCTCCATCGCAGTAATAAAATAACCAAACTTGTTCTTTATCAATAATTCTTCGACATAGTCACTTGTCAGTCGTTCTTTGTACTTGTGAATGAAGTATTGTACATATAACTTGAAATCATCAAACTCATATCCGTTTTCGCCAATAAACTTTTCGAAGTATCGATCGTATCGGAAAAACTGTCTTTTATCTTTTACGGTCAAATAACCAGAGTTTATGAGATAGCGAGTTAAGACATGATGTTTATCGAATGTTACTTTGTCTTCTAACTCGCTAATTCTATCTGATTTATCTAATAAATCTATTTTATCTAATATATCCTTTGTTATCTCTTTGTTATATATATCTTTATTATTGGGTACATTTTCTGTACACCCCCCTTGTACACTTTCTGTACTACCCCCGTCCATTTTCTGTACTGGTGGTACATTTTCTGAACGGGTATAAATGTTAGGGATTATTTCATATTCAACAAGACGAATATTGCCTTCATATCTCTCAATTTTCTTCACTAGATTCAAGTCGGTAAGTTTGTTGATAATTTCAAAGACAGATGTCCTGGATTTTAAAGATAATCTTCGTTTGATGTAGTCGATAGATGCGAAAAGAGTTCCTTGATTATCTTGGGAATAGGAATAGATGAGAGCGTACATCCGTAGCTCGTTTCCCTTTAGACCTAGCTTCGTCATCCAGTAGAACTCGATAAGAAAATGATGATCATTTATTTCTTGTTTTTTATTTTTCATAAACGCACTCTAAAAAGTCCTCTAATATTGAGCATATTTTCTCCTTAACTACACCAGTGAACGGCTATTGATTTTTAAATATATAAATTTTCCGTATATCGACTTAATGACGACGAGCATTTTCCGTCAAGTTCTTAACGGTGTTGCCGTTCACTAGTGTTATCTATTTTTCTATGTACTTTTAGTTTTTTG
>JALNXV010000149.1 GCA_023230175.1 Candidatus Cloacimonadota bacterium | reverse complement strand
AATATGGTTGACGGTATCTGGCAAGCACCTTTCACTGTTGCTCAAGACGGTGTATATCATTTCTGGGCTGCTTCACTTGGCACAGACGGAAATATGCAACTTGTTGAAACAAGTCTTGATGTTTATGCTAATGGTGATATTGTAACTGATGGTGTGGTAACTATTACTGTTCCTACAGATTACTTATATATCCAAAACTTAGCTAACGCAATAGCTTTAGATACAGACTTCACTGCACTTAGTGAACAAAGAGCTATTATGACTAGTCCTAGCGTTAATTTAACAATTACAATGGCTCTTAATACTGTTCCTAATGAAGAAGGTACTATCTTTGCAATGTATAGAGAAAATGATGAATGGGCAGCTATTGAAGCTACTTATAATGCAGAAAATAATACTGCAACATTCACAGCTCCTGCAAATACAGTTTATATGATTGCTCAGTACTCAGGTACAGTAATTGCAACTGAATTTGTTGGAACAGAACCTCAATATATTGACTCAGATTCAAATATCTGGACTGCTCCTGATACAGAAATTGGTTTCTTAGTTTACTACGGAACAAATGATCAGGGTGGTTATAACTTAATAGCTGAAAATGAATTTGACTATCAATTATTCGTTAATAATATTCCTGTAGATGCTGAATATGTTGCCGGAATGGTAACACTTGATATGGAAGATTTACCTGTTGGTGAATATGCTCTTCGTCTTGAAGTTACTAAAGATGGAGTTACTCGCTTTGCAAGTGCTTCAATCTTGGTTGATGTTACAGCTCCTGTGATTACAGCTACAGGCTCACAATTAACTATTGATAATAGAGTAATTTCTGCTCAAATAGATGATCCTGAAACAGATATTGCTGCTGTAGGTTTAACACTTACAAGTAATGGTAACAGAACTGAAGGAGAGGGCATCGTTGTTCCTCCTACAAGTATCGCTGTTAACGGTAATATCTATTCATACGAATTATCATTTGAAGATATCTATGCTTTACAAAACTCATATTCAACTTCTGACTCAAGAAGTAGAAACATCTTTAGTATTACAGCAACTTGGACAGCAGAAAATAATGTAGAACTTGAAACAGATTTAGTTAACGTTGGTTATACAGTAAACGTTGCTGTTCCTGTAGTTACTTTTACCGGTGGTGAAAACGGCTGGTGGGTTAATCCTACAGGTGGAACAGAACTTACATTTAACGTAACAGTCCCTGAAGAAAGAACAATGTCTGCAGATGGTATTGAAATCTTACTTTGGGAAAAAGTTAATCAACTTGATAATAATCCTGAAAGTGATACATTCAATCAAATTATTGAACAATTACTACCAATTGAATGGAATGGTAGTGTTGAACTTGTAGAAGTAAACGATAATGTATATAGTTATGTATATCAATATGGTGTACCAACTTCACCAAGAACAACCGCTGTTCGTATGGAAGTAATTGCAACTGATAATTATGATGCTTATGGTTCCGGTAACAAAACATACGGTATTGACTATGTAGCTCCTATAACTTGGGCTCTTTCACCTGTAGGTGATGTAGTTGATGCTGAAGCATTCCCTCCAACTTACGAAAGTGCTGTATTAACTTATGGTACAAACGTAACTGTGGGTATTGCATTCCAAGATATTACCGGCTTCTATACTTACGAAAATGAAATATATCATTTCTGGCCATCATGGGATGATTTCCTTGAAGACGGTTATGGCACATTTAGTCCTGATATCGTTTATTATACTGCTGCAAGTGGTATTGATCCTTCAAGTGTAACTGTTTACTTGAACGGTGAAGAAATAGACGGAAACGTTACTAATGGTAACTTTGTTTCTAATCAAGGCATTCTTGCACCTGGTCATTATTCTGTAATAGCAAGTGTAGCTGATTATAGTGGTAATGTAAGTAGCTTATCATTTACTTTTGACGTAACCGGTAGTGCTGCTACAATTACCTTTGATAAGATTACTCACGAAAACGGTTTAGAAAATTATTGGTTGAATACTAATGATACTAATACATTTAACTTTACTGTTGATGCTACTGCTCAAATTAATAATGGCGGTGTAGTTGCTAACTTCATCTCAATCCCATCAGAAACAGTGGTTCAAGGACCTACAACCGCTACTCTTGTTGACGGTAAATACAGAGTAGAACTTAATGGAGGAATTATTCCTTCAAATCAAGTAGCTGTTAAATTAGAAGTTACTGTAACTGATGTTTGGGGCGGCTCAGCTGTGTCTTCTCAAACTTACGCTATTGACAACGTAGCTCCACAAGCAACTATTACATCTCCTGAAACTGATGCACAATTTGTAATTAATCATAATGTGAACATTACTGCTGCAATTACAGACGTAGTTCCAACTGAGAAAGCTGTATCAGCAGGTAAAATCAGTTCTTTAAGAGAAAGTAAAGTTAAGTTTAGCGCTTCAAAAGACGGTAACGTTCAATTCTCAGCAAGCAATAATAATACTTTTGCTGCACGTCGCTTAGATTCAAACGACAAATCAAACGGCTCAGGTATTTATAGTGTTAAACTTCAAATAATTGGACCAAACAGTGTTGTAACCGTAGACTATCCTGCAAATACACAAGCTATTTCTTATCCAATGACAGTAGAAGTTTATGGTGACTATATCATTAATTTGATTTCAGTAGATAGAGTAGGTAATCAATCAATTGAGACTGCTGAATTTGCTGTAGTTCCTTCTTCAGCTCCGATTGTTACCTTTAACGAAATTAATGATAATGGCTGGTGGTTAAGTAATAATGCAAACAACAGCTTAACATTTACTGTTGTTTCAGACTTGGCTGTAACTACACAAGCTAATATTTATGCTCAACCAAGTGGTGACTTAATCGTTGGACCAATCACTGTTAATCCTAATAATGCAAATAATTACGCTGTTTCTTTAGCAAGTAGCCTCATCCCTGATGAAGCATCTTCTATTGAACTTGAAATAATTGCAACTGATGCTGCCGGTTTAAGTGGCATATTTACTCAAACATATAATATTGATAGAATAGCTCCTGTAATTACATTATTCAGCCCTCGTAACGGAACAGAATTAACTCTTACTGAAGAATTAACTGCTGTAACCGTGAAAGCTGAATTTATGGACTTAACTACATCTATCACTAAGGGACAAAAATCTCAAAGTGGTTCAGGAATCGCTAACGCTCGTCTTGTAATTACTGATCCTAATAATAACAGTCATATTACTCTAACTGAAACAGAAGGTGAAACTGTAATTGAAACCGTAGTAACAGATCTTATGATAGGTACTTATACTGCAGTTCTTACAGTTAATGACAAAGCCGGAAATCAAGTTATTGATCAAATCCAGTTTATCATTAATCCTGTACCTGTTGAACCTGCTGTTCTTGAAATTACAGATGCTTATATCTATCCAAACCCAATGACAACAGACGGTGGAGCTAATTTCAAATTAGACTTAACTGCAAGCGCTAATGTAAAAATCATTATTTATGACTTTGCCGGTCGCGAAGTTAAAACAATTGATAAATACTCAGACGCTAAATCAAGTGCAACCGTCGAATGGGATGGTAGAAATAATAACGGCACTAAACTTGCACGTGGTGCATATTTTGCTAGAATTATTGCTAACGATGGCAAAAAGATAGTAGAAACAGTTGTGAAAGTAGCTATCACAAACTAAATGTTAATAATGGAGGGGAGAGATAATCTCCTCTCCTATTTCAACAATGGAGGAATAAATGAAAAAATTTAGATCGATTATGTTAGCTCTAATGCTCATCACAGCAGTTACTAGTCTTCTTGCTGACATAAACTCAGCTGCTGCTTATACAAGATTAGGCGTTGATGCCAGATCGGTTGGTATGGGTGGAACAGGAGCTGCATTCTTAGATAACGTTTCAGCGGTTTTTGTTAATCCTGCTTCTCTTGCTGATGTACAAAGAATTGAATTTTCAACATCTACAAGACAAAATATGGAATGGGACAGAACTCAGCTGTTCAGTGCTATTGGTTTTGAATTACCTTTAGGTTATGTTGCTTTAGCATGGCAAAATGCTTCAACAAAAGATTTTAGAGGTTATAATGCTGATGGTAGCCCTACAGGTAACTTTGATAATAACGAACATAATTTCGGTATTAGTTATGCTATGAAAATGGGAAATTTTAATTTTGGAGCAACCCCTAAAATATATATGTCAGATATCGACGGAGAAAGCAAAACAGGTTATGGTATTGATTTAGGTATGATTTATCATGTAAATCGTTATTTCAATGTTGGTTTTGTAACAAAAGACCTTGTATCTGATTTTGATGGTGAAGGTGAAGAAGTCCCAAGACTTTTTATCCCTTCTATTGCTGCATTTCCAATTCCCGGTTTAGTAGTAGCTGCTGATTTACACGGCGAAAAAGATTTTAAAGAAGCTAAATTAAAAATAGGTGCTGAATACTGGATCGGTGTTAACAGAGATGATAATATGGGTTCAAGTATTTCCGGTATCAGAGTAGAAGAAAGTACTACATGGTCAGATATCTTTTCTCAAACAGAAGCCGGTATGCGTGTAGGTATCAATGACGGTGCTTTCGCCGGTGGTTTTGGCGTAAGATTTAAAATGATTGAACTTAATTACGCTTATCAAGTTGCTAAAGAAGATTTTGATAATGATCATCACTTGTATTCTTTATCACTTAGATTCTAAATATTATTGTACAAAGACCTGTCAAAACAGACAGGTCTTGTTCTTACAATATCCTGTAAGCAGGATGCTCGCAGAACATAGTTGTTCGAGCTTCCGGCTTGAACGAAATAAGTGAAATGAATAAAACTTAATATTATAATCCGAGAACCAGCTAAGCCCAATTTAGGGCTTAACTGACTCGGAATTATTAAGAATATTTTTTATGGAGTTTAATATGAAAAAAATTATAATCTGGTTAATGATGATATTATTATGTCAGATTGTTTATGCTCAAAATAGTGACAGAAGTTTATTAACAGCAAGAAACTTCTATGAAAATGGAAATTATACACAAGCTTTAAGCTCTATTCAACGAGTTGATGCGGTTAATCAAAATAATGCTGAATATTCTCTTTTAAGAGCTAAGATTAATTTGGGCTTACATAATTATAATAATGCTTATAATTGGTTATTAAAGTTTAAAAATGAATACAATGGACAGGATGTTCTAATTGATGAACATATTCTTTCTACTATAAAACAAGCAATTGAATATGTTAAATATTCAAAAGTAAAAGCAAGTGTTAACCGAATTCCCGGAAGAGTTAGTTCTATACATTCGGAATATGCGCCTATTATAACTAATAATGGAAACACAATGATTTTCGGCTCTGATCGAAGAAGCCCATTTGGTAAAGAGAATATCTTCATCTCTTATTTCATTAACGATTCATGGGTTGCTCCGATTGAAATTCGTGAATTGTGTACTGATCTTAACGAAACCGTAGGTTCTATAAGCAATGATCAAAATACCGTCTTTTTATCAGGACAATATGACGGAAAAAGAGTAAGTAATATTTTTAAGGCGGAACTCTCAAATAATAAATGGACTAACCCTGAAATTATTAACACACTCTCAAGCCGTTTTAATGATATTCAACCTTTTGTATATAATGAAGAAGTAATGTTCTTTGCCAGCAATAGAGATGGCGATAACAGTGCTTATGATATATTTGTTTCTGAATTTAGAAACGGACAATGGGGAACACCACAAAAATTAGATTCTAACATAAACACTAACGGTCACGAAATAACACCTTTCCTTGCTCCCGATGGCGAAACATTATATTTCGCTTCAGATACACATAAAGGATTTGGCGGATTCGATATATTTAGAGCTAAAAAAGATGGTAATTCTTGGACTCAATGGACTACTCCTGAAAACCTTGGCCCAATTGTAAATTCGGTAAAAGATGACAGGTATTTCTTCGTTTGTGAAGATAATATTAATGCATATTTTTCTTCTAATCGTTTTGACGGACTCGGCTTAGAAGATATTTATCATTTTGATATGAGAAGCTTTGACCTTGAACCGGCTATTGAAGAAATAATAGTTAAAGGTTTTGTTGTTGATAATAATGACGAAAGAGTTTCTACTAATATCAGATGGTCATACATTGTAAAAAATCTTCCAAATGAAATAGTTGTTCAATCAAATGCTAACGGAGAATTTTCTTTTAAAATTGAAAACACTGATAAACTTAATTATTTTGTTGCCGATAAAAGATATAATCCTTTAGAAAAAGAACTCATAATTCCGGAGAGAACCCCTGAATTAAACGTAGTTATTACCCTTGAAAGATACCTTAATATATTAGAAATATCAGGTAATGTTATGGATTCTAAATCTACTCCGATTGAAACTGATATTATGTGGACTTATGAATTTAATAATGAAATAGCAAATATAATTGTAACTACTAATGAACAAGGTGAATATCAAATTTCACTTCCTGTTATTAGTAATATCCAATATAATATTGATAAAGAAGGCTATCTTGCAATTGATAATTCTATGCAAATACCGGCTAACGAACTTAAAATAAATATGAATTTTATTTTAACAGAATTAGTTGCCGGAGAAGAATACGATATAGCAGATATTGAATTTGAATTTGATAGTGCTAAATTAAAACCTTCTTCATTTGAAAGCCTTGATCAATTAGTAAAAACTATGCAAAATAATCCTAAAGTAAATTTTAGTATTATAGGGCATACCGATAACGTAGGTGCTAAAGAATATAATGACAACTTGTCTTATCAACGTGCAATGTCTGTAGCAAATTACTTAATTGAAAATGGTATTAATAGAAATAGATTGAACATTGAAGGAAAAGGATTTAGTGAACCTAAAGTACCTAATGATTCTGAGGAAAACAGAGCTATTAATCGTAGAGTTGTTATGATACCTCAAGAATAAAATAAACAGTAACCTAAACACTCATAAAAATCAAGCCTGGTTACCTACGCCGGGCTTGATTCTTTTTTGGGACAGCTTGTAGGAAATAGAGTGCAAGCAAGGATGCTCGCACAACATTTCAGTCAGACTTGACTTGCACTCTCTTACTCGACCAGGATGGTCAAGCTACGATATTAGAGACTCAAGGGCAAAGAAAACTATCTATTTCTTTAACTCTACGATAAAAAGTTCCTCTGTTTAGTTTTAATTTTTTCATAGCTTCTACAGCAGTAATTTCACCTTTACGCCAAAGAGCAATAACTTCATTCCAATTTTTAGGTTGTTCAATTTTTGGTCTGCCAAATTCTTTACCTTTTGCTTTAGCAACAGCGATGCCTTCTTTTTGTCTTTGGAGGATATTTTCGCGTTCCAATTCGAATAAAGCACCGAATATAGTAAGTACAAATCTGCCTTGTGGGGTGGTTGTATCAATATTTTCTTTTAATGAAATCAAATCTACTCGTTTATCTTCTAATTGCTTTACTAAAGCCAGTAAATCCTTTGTACTTCTTGCTAATCGAGAAATGCTTTCAATATATACGACATCTCCCTCACGCACATATTCAAGCATTTTGTTTAGCTCCGGTCTTTGTTTATTTTTCCCCGAAACCTTGTCTATAAAAAATCTATCCATCTTAAATTCTGTTAGAGCTATTTCTTGTCTGTCTATATTTTGGTCAGGTGTCGAAATTCTGATATATCCAATTCGTGACATAATAACCCCTTTATCTTTATTTTTAAAGTAACACAAAAGGTCATTTAATTATTTTGTCAACACAAAAGTCAAATAATAAGACTTTTATGTTATAAATTTTAAGTATCACAAAAGGTAAGCTTTATGGGATATGCTATCTGTTTTCCAAAACATTTATAAATCCTTAGCCCCATTTTTTAAAATGGGGATTTAGATGAAACAATATATTCATCCCCCTATCAGCGACTTAAGTCGCTGATAGGGAAATAATAAAAGACAATCATTTATTCCACGGATTGAAGAGCTTGTCTCAAAATTAATGTTGTGCGAGCATCCCTGCTTGCATTTGTTTTGCTACAAGCCGGAAGCTTATAGAACATTTGTTGTGCAAGCATTCCTGCTTGCACTCGTTTCGCTCACTGCAAATCAAGTTCGACTGTCAAACATCTTTCAAGTTGGAAGTTCGAACAAAAAAACTTTTTTTGTTGACAAAAAATTATAAATATTTTAAGATATGTTAATTGT
>JALNXV010000148.1 GCA_023230175.1 Candidatus Cloacimonadota bacterium | reverse complement strand
GGATCATTAAATATCACCTGTAACCAAAATAATGTAACTCTATCAATTGAAAATACACTTACGGGAACAATTAATAATTACAATATTAATGCAGGCCAAAATCAATTATTAGGCTTAATTACTAATGTTCCATTAGATATTCACGCAAACAAATCAGGTTTTATTGATTATGATGTTTCTGAACCAATCACTTTAAATCCTGACCAGATTTATAATTTAACTATCAATCTTACCGAAGCAACCGGACAAATAAGTGGCTTTGTTCAAAACGAATATGAAGATAGATTAGCTGAAGTTCAAGTACAAATTACTTCAAACGACGGTTATTCAAGAATCATTAACACTTCTTCTAACGGTAATTATATATTCAATAATATCCCAACAAATAGAACATATACAATATCAGCTTCACTAACAGGTTACTATTACGATCCGGAAGAAATCATTTTAAATAATGAATCCTTAATTATAAATATTGAAATGGAAATATTAAATCTAAGTATCTCAGGTACCGTAAAAAACCAACTCAATAACAATCTTGCCAATATACCTATAAAAGCCGTTTCAGGAGCTTCTATAATCAATACTATTACCGATGCTAACGGTATTTTTAACCTAAACGGAGTTCAACCATATAAGATATATTCTATTGAAACTATGGCAAATACTCCAGGATATGAGAATATCAGTATAGCTGTTTTTACAGAAACTTCAAATCTAAACTTATCAAATAACCCACTCATAATGCAAGTACATATAAGCACAATAACCGGCTCAATTATTGATTCTTCAAGCTCAACTCCAATAGCAGGTGCTACAGTAATCGCATTCAATAATTCAAACCAAGTTACACATACTACGACAACTCAATCAACAGGATCATTTAGCCTTAATACTCTATACAATGGATTATTCAGACTTACAATAATTAAACCAAATTATCAAACACAAATCATTCAAGACATTAATTTAGATTATAATCAAGCTATATCTCAAGATATAAATTTAATTTACTCAGCCCCGATTGAAGTTTCAGGTACTGTTAAAAATAGCTACAACCAAGACCTTTTAGCCTATATTCCGGTAAAATTAATTACTTCACAAGCTACTCTTATTGATACAACTGATTCTAACGGGAATTTTACTTTTTTCAACGTAAACCCTTTTACCAATAATGTAATTGTTTCAACTAATTTATTACCAAACAATCAATTTGATAATGATACTTATACATTCAATACAACAAATCAAAATATTGCCAATATTAACTTAAATATTAGTTATAAAAATTCAAATATTACCGGTGTTGTAACTAATCAAAATAACCAAGTGCTTGATTTAGTAAGATTAACCTTAATTAAACTACCCAATGGTCCAAACATTCAATTTACAACAGGAACATCAGGATTATACTCATTTACAAACCTTTACGAAGGAAATTATCAACTTATTGCAACGAGAGGTTCTTATCAAACAAGCACGATAGATAATATTTCCTTGTCTAATGGAACTACTCTAAATAACGACATTCTATTAGAACAAATCACAGGACAAATAGCTGGAATTATTAAAGATAATTTCAATAATCCACTCAGAAACTGTGAGTTACAACTTTTCAATATTCAAGATAACTCTCTTATAGCTCAAGTCTTAAGCCAAAATGATGGTAGCTTTATATTTGACACCGTTAACGAAGGAACTTATAGATTATCAGCCTCAAAAACAGGTTATCAACCACAAGACAATATACAAGTAGAACACAACGCATCAAATACAATAATAACTTTAACAGCACAAACAAATGCTATTATTGGAACAATTTATTATCAAAATGATCCATATTCTGATGAACCTGTATCCATAAAAGCTCTCAATTCTCAAAATCAATTAAGACAAACACTTGCTGATGAATATGGTGATTACTCAATAACAGACATAACCGGATCTCAAAGGATATGGGCTGAAACATCTACTTATACCTCATACTGGGAAGAAATCAATATATCCGCCGGTCAAACATTAATAAATAATATACACTTAATCACATCAAACACAGTACCCGGGAAAGTCACTTATGAAGAAAATGGTGTCGCAGGAGCATCAATTATCGCAACTAACATCAACAGCGGAAGAGTCTTTAATGCAAGCACGAACAATCAAGGTTTATTCTCATTAACCGGAATTCCTGAAGCTGATTATCTAATACAAGGCTATTTAGAGGGATATGTGTTTAATGAAACTTTCCCCACCATTGAAGTCACAAACAATCAAGAAACAGATAGCTTATTTTTTACAGTTTCATTCACAGGTAACTCAATCTCCGGTAGTGCAATCAATTCTATTTCCGGAAATGGAATTAATAATGTTACAATTGAGTTATGGGGTGATTCAGAAAGATTTAATAAGGGTAAACACGTCAATCAAATTTCCTCTGCATCTAAAGAGACTACATTACTTACTACAACACAAACAAATAACTCCGGAGCTTTTTCCTTTACTAATATTATTGATGGAACTTATATATTAAAAGCAAGTAAAATTGGCTATGATGACGTAGAAAATATCAATATCTCTGTCATAAATGGTCTGATGTCACCTTCTGTTGCACAATTTGTGATGGTCCCAATCGTAGGTGTAATTTACGGAATAATAACAGATGCAGAATTGAGCCCAATTACTCAAGCACAAATTACGATAACTAAGCAGGATAATGAATCAATAACAGATATTGTATATTCTAATAATCAAGGATATTACTCTTATATTGTACCGGGAAATGGTAATTATATTGTAAAAGTTGAAAAGGAATACTATTATCCTTCCAATAATCAGATAGTATATATTAACACTGACAATGATGATTTTACAAGTGCAGAGGTTAATTTCCAGTTATTTTTGCAACCTGCAACATTATCCGGTAGTATTCAAATAATTGATTTAACTGACTCAACCAATCCTATATATTCTAATCCGGATAGCTTAATTATATCTTTACTTATTCCTGGAGAAAATCCAATCATAGAAGAATTTTCTGATTCTACCTTTATTTTCAATAACATCAATCTTCATATAAATCAATATGAAGTACAACTAAATATTAGGGCTGTGTATAATAATACGGTATTTAAGAGTAATCCATCTATTACTCTTACTCCGGGAGAAAACACTTCCTACAATATTAATTTTACATATAAACCTGGGGCTAAAACTATTTCCGGACAGATTAGAATGAAAATTGACGAAGACACTTATCATAATATAGCAAACGCTCATATTTACTTAATGAACTATAACACAGCAATTGACTCCGTAACAACAAACACAAATGGATTTTACCAATTCAACTCAGTTATAGAAAGTGAATACAGGATAAAAATCATCGCAAACTATGATTTTGAAACATTTGAGTTCTTGTCAGAAATCCTTACTTGGCCGGATTCCGATGAAAATATTACTTTGAATTATGATTTTCAATATATACTTTCAAAACTAAGTATTACATTACTTGATGAAATTGGATACCCCATTACCGGAAACAACATAATTATTAATTCAGAAAATCTATCTCAACCGATAATTCAAGTAACTAACAATGAAGGATTAATTGAAACAGAATCAATTTTACACAGTGGCATTTATTCTATAAATATTGTTCCACAGATTATTAATAATCAAACTTGGATTTATCCGGAAATCTTCAACATAGAATTTGAAAAAATTGAAAGTAAATCATTAACGATTAAACTGCCTTTAAAATTCAACTTATCTGAATTAAGTTCTGTTGCAAGTTCTGACAGCATCAAGATAAATATCATAAAATCTATAACTTATGGTAATGAAGTAATTCTTCATTATACAAATACCTTTAATCAAAATAATGATTTAACAATGAATCAAATATCTAATAACCTTTTAGAAACAATAATCCCTGCTCAAAACAGATCAGGAATAATTACTTTTTACTTCACTTCATTAGATACAACAAACAATCTATTTTATTCCAATCAAAATAACCCTATTGATTTAACAATAACATCAGAAGGTATAATATCACAATCTAATAGCTATATTAATCCAAATACAGCTACTTTAAGTTATATGATTAATTATCAATTTGAAGTAAATTTAGCTGACGAGTTAGAAAATAACTTAAATGAACTTATTGACAATAATCCTGAAGCAATCGTTGAATGGACCTTACAAGATACAACTATTGGATATTTAGAAGCTATAGAAGGAGAAAAAAGACAAATAAAATATTATACTCCTACTAACCCTTCAGATATTATGAATAACATCGTTAAAGTTAGAGTTCGAGTTGGAGAATACACCATCACATTGCAATCAGATATTATAATCAGAGACTTGAAACTTAAGCAAATTGATATTTCTGATGATGATAATGAATTTAAATTTAAAGTTGATAATAACTCTTTATTTAAATTATTTAAGATTACAGCTTTATCTGAAGAAAATATAATTATGACTATCCCAATGAACATTTCTGAAATCAATTCCAATCAAGGTAATTTTATTAAAGTTAACAATGGAGTACGTTATTATCCAAATAATAATTTCATTGGCAAAACGACACTAAGTGCATCAGCTTATGACCCTATATATGAAAATCAAGTCATTGCAAAACAAGACATTAGTGTTTATAAACTCATACAAGGTCATAATGAAATTGATACACTTCAAACAGATAACAACTGTTCACTTATAATTCCGGAAAATATGTTGCGTGATGGTTCAGCACAACTTTATTTATATAAAGCAGATGTATCTCCATCTCAAGGAGTTGGTATAGATTCAGAAGTTGTTGGAAATATATATAACTCTGAAGTGTCAGGCTCTTCCAATTTTATGGATATGCCTACAATAGTTTTTGAAACCAATGAAGAGGATAACTTAAACATTGCTTGGTGGGATATATACAAACTAAATTGGATTCCAATAGAAAACGATTTAAAAACAAATCAAATATCAGCAAAAATGCCCGGATGGTATCAATATAGCTTACTTAGAGAATCTCTTAAATTAGGATTATATGACCTAAAATTATTACCAAATCCATTTACGCCTAATGATATAATTGGTAGCAATCAAGGCTTACAAATTAGTTTTAAGGTTTCATCAAACATAACAAGATATCCAAAAGTAACTTGTAAGGTATATAATTTGCAAGGAACATTAGTTAAAACAATTGCAGATAATGAGCCTATCTTAAAAGGATTTTATGGAATAGGTGATGAAAATTCACTATACTGGAATGGATACACAAATGATAACCGTTTAGCAAGAAATGGTAGATATATAATCCATTTAATTGTCGAAGATTCCAAAGATCGAAAAGAATTTGTAAAACCTGTCGTCTTGGTGAAATAGGAGGGTAAAATGAAAAAATTAATAATCATCATATCAATATTGATTATGATATATACAGTCAATGCAGATAACTTATCAAATATTGAATCAGCATTTATTGATATTGGTTTAGGAGCAAGGGGAATCGGAATGGGGGGAGCATATTCTGCTATTTCAAAAGATGCTAACAGTATGATTTGGAATCCTTCAGGAATGGTATTAAATCAAGACAGATATTGTATCAATTTTGATTATGCAGATTTATATGGTTTATACAGATATTCATTTTTTGGGTTATCAGGTTTCATAAATGAAGGGATTGCTTCGGGAGTAGGAATGCTATATTCAGGTGATGACTCTATGAACGAAACCTCAATTTATCTATCTGGGGCAATATTAGGTTCCTATGCAAATAATTATGTTAAATTTATGCCTAAAAAACTAACTTTGGGAATGAATATTAGAATCCTGTTATCATCTTATGGTAACAATAGTGATGGAGCATGGTATGATGAAAACAACCTTAATCATCAAGTTCAAGGAAACGCAAAAGGATATGCAGTCGATTTAGGTTTAAATTATCTTATCTCTGAAAAAGATAGGATTGCAATGGTAATGAAAAATACTTTAGGCTCAATTAGTTGGGACAGTAAAAATGATATCGGGACAGCAGAAGGTAAATATTCTGAAGGATTACCGACAAATCTTACTTTTGGATATGCCAGAACAGAAAACAAATTCATTGTAGCTGTTGATATTAATAAGGCTTTACATTCTGATACAGAAGATTATCTTTTATTAGGAATAGAATACAATTTATTTAAAGAACTAATGGATCTAAGGGCAGGATATTCTCAAGAAATGAATACAGGCTTAAACAGAAAATATTCATTTGGTACAGGATTTCATATTAATCTCGGCAAAAACATTTTTGATATAGATATGTCATATCAAATACATACAGAATGGGAAAAGCATAACACTCTTAGATTATCTTGTGGAATAGGAATATAACAATTAAAAATGGGGGTGTAATTATATATTCACCCCCATATTCTATTAACATACTACGATAAAACTTTTTTTATTTTATTTTTAAGTGAATTCTTATCAAGACCCATTAATTGATAAACATCTTTTGCGTTACCGGAGCAAGCATAATTATTTACACCATATTTTATCAATTGGCAATACAATTGCTCTTCAATCATTCTATCTGATATAATTGACCCTAAGCCGGTATTTACATTATGATCTTCAACAGTAAATATTAAATTTGTCTTAACTGCTTGTTCTAAAGTCTTACGTTCAATAGATAGAGGACAACTAATATTAATTAATTGAATATCAATACCTTCTTCTCTTAATTCATCTACAACCTGTATAGCTGTATTTGTAATTGTTCCGGTTACAAATATTGTTGCCTTACTTCCTTGTCTTAAAAAGTCTGCCTTACCATATTCAAAGGTATAACTACTATCAAAATATATCTCTTCGTTTTCATTTTTAATAATGTCAAGCTTTGATCGACCCATTGGAACTAAATAATTACCTTGTTGATTAACTAAATAATTAATTGCTTTATAGGTTTGATTTGGATCAGCCGGAATAATTAACTTAAAATTATATAAATTCCTTACAAGAGAAATATAATCAATGCATTGATGCGTTTTACCATCTTCACCAACATCAAGTCCAACGTGAGTAAGGATTATTTTTAAATTAGTTTTGTTTATATCATTTAATCTGTGTTGATTATAAGTCTCATCAATACCAAAAACCCCAAAATCTGCAAAAAAAGTTTGAATTGATTCAGTTGATAAAGCTCCGGAACACACAGCTGCGTGATGTTCCATAATACCGGTTTGGATAAAATGTTCGGGAAGGTGTTTTTCAAATTCAGCTGTTTTAACGCTACCTTGAAGATCACAATCAAATACTACCAGTGGGCAAAATTCTTGAGCATTTAACTGTGCAATATCTCCTATAGCGTCACCCCAAGCTGACCTATTATCCGTAGAAGTCTCGTAAACTTTACTTTCTTTAATTTTAAAACTAAAATCAAAATTGTTATTACTTCTTTTTTTAAAGGTCGTAAAATTCTTAGTTGTAAACACTTCATTTCTTCTTTTTTTAAAATCATCAAGAGAATAAGCATATCCTAATTCTTCATAAGCTTTTACTAAATCTTCTTCTTTAATTGGAGAGCCGTGATATTTCTCTTTATTTTCCATAAAGGAAACACCATTACCCATTACAGTTTCGGCAAGAATAAGAACAGGTTTATCGATTTTATCAGCTTGATTAAGTGCTTTAAAAATTTGTTCATAATTATGACCATTTATTTGAATTACTTCCCAACCGTCAGATTCATAATTTTCTTTTATATTTTGAGGCATTACTTTAGTAATATCGCCACTTATTTGCAATTTATTATAATCAACAAAAGCAACTAAATTATTTAACTTATACTTTACTGCAAATCTTCGAGCTTCACTTAGTTGACCTTTTTGTTGTTCACCATCACCCATAATACAATAAATTTTAGAGTTATATTTTCTTAATTTACTATTTAAAGCAAATGCTGTAGCTGCAGATAATCCTTGGCCTAAATTTCCTGTAGCCCAATCAATACCGGGAATCTCAGGTTCTATATGACCTTCAAAGACACTACCTGCTAACCTAAATTGAGTAATAGCATCTTCAATATTGAAAAACCCTCTAAATGCCAAAGCTGAATATACTGCCGGAGAAATATGACCATGACTGATTACAACTCTATCCCTATCTTTTTCATCTGCTTTATCAGGCTCAAAATTGATACTAAAATAAAGAGCTAACAAGATAT
>JALNXV010000147.1 GCA_023230175.1 Candidatus Cloacimonadota bacterium | reverse complement strand
AGGATCCAGATTTGGAAGAGGATTAATGAAAGTAGGTGGTGTTAATTATAATATCGATGAAATTTTAGTTGATGATTTGATTAAAACTCATAAAAAAGTATTTGATGCAGTTGCAGAAATTTTAGATATTTTTTTTACTCAACCTTCTGTCTTATCACGATTTGAGCATACAGGTACAATAGAACAAAAAACTGCTGTCACGATAGGTCTTAAAGGTCTCTCAGCTCGAGCTTCGGGCTTAAAAACAGATATACGATCCGATTATCCTTTCGGTATTTATAAAGAACTGCCTTATTATCCGGTTTCATGGGATAGTGGTGATGTTTTTGCTCGTTCATATATCAGATTTTTAGAAATTAAACAATCAATGAAATTTATCCATAGCTTATTAGAAAAAATAACAAATTCAAAGAATAAACAAATAAACGTTATTGATGAAGATACAAAAATATCAATGAAAAAAAATGCTTTATGTATCTCATTGATTGAAGCTTGGCGTGGAGAATTAATACACATAGCTTCAACAAATGAAAAAGGTGAATTTGATAATTATAATATAATTGATCCATCAGTAAACAACTGGTACGCCCTCGCCTTAGCATTAAGAGAAGAAGGAATATCAGATTTTCCACTATGTAATAAAAGTTTTAATCTCTCATATTGTGGAAATGATTTATAGGAGTTTAATATGATAAATGCATTAAAATTAAGAATTAAACATAACGATGAAGTGATTAAAAATTTAAATAAAGTAAATCTACATAAAAGTTTCCGAGGTCTTCCTTTAGTAAATCCTGATTTATGCAACAACTGCCAAAAATGCGTTGATATCTGCCCGGCTAATGCAATAACACTTTCTCCTCTTAGTCTTGATCTCGGTAAATGTGTTTTATGCGGTGAATGCTCAACACATTGTATTAACAAAGCTATTCAATTTACGATAGAACATCGTTTATCTTCAACACAAAGAGAACACTTAATTATTAAAAACTTACAAGATTCAACAAATTATTTGCAAGATGCAATTAAAATCAGAAAAGAAATCATCAACCTATTTGGGAAATCTTTAAAACTTAGAGAAGTTAGTGCCGGGGGTTGTAATGGTTGTGAACTTGAACTTAATGCCTCATCTAATATTAACTTTGATATTGGAAGATACGGAGTAGAATTTGTAGCATCGCCAAGACATGCTGACGGTATAGTCATCACCGGACCAATCACGAACAATATGGCTGATGCTTTAGATGATACGTGGGAAGCCATTCCTGAACCAAAAATTATTATCTTAGTAGGTGCCTGTGCAATAAGTTCCGGTATCTTTTATCAAAGCGAAAAGCTTAATAGAAGATTTTTAGATACTCATAAAATTGATTTATTTATACCCGGATGCCCTGTCCATCCTATGACTTTTATTTCCGGCATTATGGATTTTCTTGGCAGTAAAAGATTTAAAAGTATTTAATAATAATAAACACAGTCGCCAAAATAAGATTAATAAAAGTAATTATAGCACCATATTTTGTAAAAGTCATAAATGAAATAGGATAATTACTCTTTTTACAAATACTTGCTGATATAAGATTTGCTGAAGCACCAATAAGAGTTCCATTACCTCCAAAACAAGCACCTAATGACAATGCCCACCATAAAGGAAATACCTGTTGAGGTTCTATAGTTAATGCAATATCCTTAATCATAGGAATCATAGTAGCAACAAAGGGAATATTATCTATAAAAGCAGAAGCAATTCCTGATGTCCAAACAATACTTATAGCTGTATGCTTCATATTGCCATCAGTTAAGGACAGTATTCCTTTAGAAAAAAGTTTTATTATCCCGGTTTCTTCTAATGCACCAACCATAATAAATAATCCAATAAAAAAGATTATTGTTCCCCACTCAATCTCATTATTTAAAAAATGATCAATATTTAATTTCTTAGTTCTCAGCATCAAAAGTACAGCAGCACTTAACGCTATTGTGGCAGCATGCAGATGTAAGGCTTCTTGAAAAAATAGCAATAATAAAAATATTACAAAAACACAAATAGCATAAATTAATAATTTTTTATCAGTTATAAGAGCTTTTTCTTGAAACTCCATAATCCTTGCTCGCCTTTCATTCGAAATAACTAACTTTTTCCTAAAAAATAAGTAAATTATTCCGGCACTTACTATCATATTAAAAAAAACAAATATTGTTAAATTCTTAATAAAAGCTAAAAAACTAATCCCTGCAGCACTACCAATCATAAGGTTTGGAGGGTCTCCGATTAGTGTGGCTGTACCTCCGATATTAGAGGCAATTGCTTGAGCTATAACAAAAGGAATAGGAGAAATACCCATTTCTACAGCTATTAAGATAGATATTGGAGTTAATATCACTACAGTAGTTACATTATCTAACAAGGCAGAGAATATCCCTGTAATAAAAAACAATATTAAAAGTATCATTTTAGGATTACCCTTAGCTTTTTTTGCCAAATATATAGCAATAAATTCAAATAAACCTGTTATTTTTATAATGCCTACCATTATCATCATACCAATTAAAAGAAAAATTACATTCCAGTCAATATAGTGAGCAAAAGCTTTAGTTTGAGGAACAAAGCCAAGTATCATAAAAAACACAGCCCCGGTTAGAGCTATTACAATTTTATTTATTTTTTCAGTTGCTATAAAGAAATAGCAAATGAGAAATACTCCTAATGCAATCATCATCTGTAAATTCATTTTCTAACCTTTAATAACCTTTCTAAATATATCCATAAAACTGATTAAACCAATAATCTTCTTATCTTCTATAACCGGCAAGTCTCTTCGGTTATATTTTTTCATTAAAAACAATGCCTCAAATATTGATTCGTTTGAATTAATATGTATTTCAACCGGTCGCATTATTGATTCTACATAACGAAGATGTTCTTCTTTGATTAACCTTTCAAAAGGTTCAAATGATTTCAAGAAATTTAGATTACTTAAGAAATTTGTATAAGCAGGAAAACCACTCATAATATAATCTAAAACTGTAACTTCACCAATAAGATTACCTGTATCATTTACAACAGGAAAGTATCCACAATAAGTTTCGTAAAAGATATGACTCAATTCTTTTAAAGTTGTTGTAGGTTTTACAGTAATTATATTTTTACTCATCAAATCACTGACAGTGATTGCTCTTTTGACTGCAAAATCTCCTGATTTTAATAAAGTTAATAAGTCATGAGAAGATTTTAAAGTTAATACCTTTTCAAAAACTTCTGTATCTTTAGACATTTTTATAACCGATTGCAAAATATGTAAATATAAGCTATTATCATGCTTTCCGGTTATTACCATAAAAAATATCTTTATTATCCCGTATTCAGTTTCTATTGGTTTTTCCGGTATTAATATTGAAATTAAGGTGTCATTAAAATTTTCTAAATGTAAATGAGGAATTGCTGTTCCGGTCGGAAATAATATTCCTTCGTTCAATTCTCTTTTTAAAAGTCTTTCAATCAATTCTTCTTTGGGGTCAATCAGTTGAAAATGTTTATATATATGAGATAACATAAAATCATATATTTCAGTAATGTCTTTCAATTTATTTTCTAAAAAAATCAACCTTGAATCAATCAAACTGGTAAGATGCATTGCGTGCATAATGACCTCCTTATTTAAACTCAATTATTTCATACTATATAAAAATGTCAAATGAATTTTATACTATTTCAATTATCATCATATTATAAAATGTTGAAGTTTTTTTACAATAGATACAACTATATTTTAACGATAAAACAAGGGACCTCCAAGATGGTTTAAAGCATCCTGGAGGTCCCTTATTGTTTTCTTAAATATTAATCGATCGAAATTGGTACAAACTTAAATGATCCATCGCGTCCTTGTACATATAATAAGATTACTTTTAACTCATCTTTTTCTGCTTTAGAAACTGCATCTTCATAATCTTTTACTGAATTTACTGTAATTCTATTTATTTCAACAATGACATCTCCGGGTCTCAACTCAGCTTTTGCTGCAGGAGAATTTGGTGTCACTTGCACTACAATCAATCCACTCTCAGCTTCAATATTCATTCTTCGAGCTAGATCACTACCAAGAGTCTCTAATCTTAATCCAAGATTATATGAAGATGAAGATGTTTTTGAAATCTCAACAGATTTCTCAGACTCTCTTTCCTTTAAAATAACACTTAAATTACGAATTTTTCCATTACGATTTACCTTAATATTAATCTTTTGATTTACAGGGCTATTAGCTACAACAATCCTAAATCTGCTTACATTTTCTATCTTTTCATTATTGAATTCTAAAATAACATCTCCAACTTCTATGCCTGCTTCTTCAGCCGGAGTATCTTTTTCTACTTTAGAAACTAACACACCTGAGATTTCATCTAAGCCCAAAGACAGACTTAACTCCTGACTTATTTCTTGTGGCATAATACCAAGATAAGCTCTTTTTACTTCGCCATAAGCAAGAAAATCCTCAGCAACTTTCTTTGCGAGAGAGATTGGTATTGCAAAACCTATCCCCACATTACCGCCGGAAGTAGTTGTAATGGCAGCATTCACACCAATTACTTTACCATTTATATCTAAAAGAGGACCACCACTATTTCCGGGATTAATCGCTGCATCTGTTTGGATATAATCTTGAAACAATGGAGAATTATTACCAAAGTTCAAGCCACTTCTACCAATCGCTGAAATAACACCAACTGTAACCGTTCTCTGTAATCCTAATTGACCAAACGGATTACCTATTGCAATCGCCCATTCGCCAATCTCTAAATTATCAGATTCACCCAATTCCGCAACAACTACTTCAGTATTATTTGATACATTTATCTTTATAACAGCTAAATCAGTCTCAGGATCTAAACCGACTATTTCTGCTTTTAATTTCTCTTTATCAGCTAAGGTAACAGTAATTACACCATCATTACCACCTTCAACAACGTGATTGTTAGTTAAAATATATACATCATTATTTTCTCTCTTAAAGATAAAGCCACTTCCCATTGAGGTAAAGGGTCTATTAAATTCACGCGGGGAAAAGAAATATTTAAAAAACTCATCATTAAAAGGTAATTGATTTTGAGTAATTCTTTGCTCACCTTCAACTTGAATATTAACAACAGATTCTCGTACATCTTTTACAATATCAACAAAAGGACTTTTTGGATTAGTAGCACCTAATGGACTAAAACACATTGATAAAACAATTAATACCACACTTAACATTATAAATTTCAAAATGTTGTTTCTCATAATTTTAACTCCTTTAATTAGATTTAATTTAACTCAATAAAATAACTAAATTTCTAAGCTAATATTACAAAAAAATAATTTTAAGATTGTTGAATAATTAAATCAATTTCTTCAGTTCGTTAAACCTAATAAACCTAAATATAAACAAACTAATAATATACAACAACACTAATAAAATACTAGATAAAAATGTCTTTATTCCCAACAAATTAATCAACGTATCAATAAAAAAAAACATCATTGTTAAGCATAGACAAAGCCCAACTTTGTTTAATGGATATTTAATATATATATTTTTTTGACCGACCTGATAATACATTATAAATAGTAATATTGAAGAAACGACTGTGGTTATCGCTGCTCCCATATACCCATATTTTGGAATAATCAAGATATTTAACCCAATGTTGACAATTGCACCGGTAAAGGTCAAATACGCATTCCAAATAGTCTTTTTAACATACAGGATATGATAACTAAACACAATCCTCATTCCATCAAAAATATAAGCAAACAATAAAACAGGTATTATATTTACAGCAGCTAAATATTCACTCGATTTTGAAAAAATCTTTAACACATCAAATGAAAATACTGATACTACCAAAAATAAGAAGCAAAGCAATAAACTCAAATAAAACATAATTCTTGCGATAAAGACTTTTCCTGCTTCACTATTAAATGATTTAAAAGCAATCGGTAAAACAGCAAGATTAAAAGCTTGCAATACAAGTAAATTAACTATACTCGAAACCTTATATGCCAAAGTATAAATTCCTACTTGACCTAAATCCTTGATATAACTCAAAACATATCTATCACCCAAACTTAATAGAATTCCTCCAAATCCTACAAAAACAAGCGGAATACTATATTTCAAAATATCTCTAACTTCATCCCATAAAAAATTTATACGGATATTTTTCATAATCAATGGGATACTACAAACAAAAAAGATTACATTGCCTGCAATATTTCCCCAAAAAACAGCTTCAATCCCCATCTTATAATGTTTTATTAATAATATGTTTAAACCAAATGTCACAATTACTCTCAATAACATAGATAATGAATATAAGACAGGCTTTTCTCTTATCCTTATTAAATTCAATGGAATTCTATTTAATATATCAATATAAACACCTATCAACATTAAAATAAGTAAATAACTAAAGGATACATTAAGATTTAGATACGATTTAAACAGAAAAGAAGATATGACTTTAATAAAAGGAAATACTAATAAACTAAAGCCTGTCAAAACGATTAATGTCATACTAAAAATTGTGAAGATAACAGACTTCTCTCGTTGTTTTTGAACAGTCTTACTTTCTAAATTGCTATCTGTAAGCCACCTGACTAATGCTGACGAAAGATTTAAAGATAAAATGCCTGATAAGATTAATGAACTTGTTTCTAATACACCAATTACGCCATAATCAGCAACCTTGAAAACACTTGTATATAAAGGTAATAATAGCAAACCGATAAACTTCAACAACATATTGCCTGCACTATACAATAAAACCTGATATGAAGTCTTTTTTATACTAAATGAAAGCTTATCCAATGGTTTTTCTTTCAATATTATAATCAAAAATTATCAATACACTTATCATTAAACAAAATTTCTTAGAAAATGAGGCAGTCAATTAACTGCCCCATAATTGATTATCAATATTTGTTTTACAAATGAAATAATTAAAGTAATCCATCTCTTCTTAACATAGCATCTGCATCCGGTTTTCTACCTCTAAACTTAACATAAAGGTCCATTGGATGAGCAGTATTACCTCTTGCAAGGATATTGTCTTTAAATGAAGATGCTGTTTCTTTATTAAAAATACCATCTTCTAAGAATTTTTCAAAAGCATCAGCTTCTAAAACTTCAGCCCACTTATATGAATAATAACCTGAAGAATATCCACCTGCAAATATATGGCTTAAGCCGGTAGAAATACAAGAGGTCTCCACTTTAGGGAGTAATCTGAATTTATCAGTAACTTCATCTTCATAAGCTTTAACGTCATTAATGTTTTCCGGATTTATTGTATGCCAAGCCATATCCAAAACACCAAAGGTTAATTGTCTTAAATTAAAATAACCTTTATTAAAGTTTTTTGCAGCTTTTACTTTATCTATTAACTCACGAGGGATAAGTTCATTTGTCTTATAGTGATGAGCAAAGAGTTCAAGGGTTTCATCTTCGAGCACCCAATTTTCCATTATTTGTGAAGGTAATTCCACAAAGTCCCAATACACATTAGGGCTAGCTAATCCTGAATACACACAATCAGATAAAAGTCCATGTAAAGCATGACCAAATTCATGGAATAAGGTTTCTACTTCTCTTAATCCAAGTAAAGATGGTGTATCTTCTGTAGAAGGTGTAAGATTACCTACTATACCAACGTGAGGTCTATCAATTTTACCTTTAAAAAGTCCTTGAGTTTTATATGTAGTCATCCATGCACCACCTCTTTTTGTTTCACGAGGATACAAATCTATATAAAACAAACCGACAAAGTCTTCATTGTTAAAGACTTCGTAAACTTCAACGTCTTTGTGATAAACAGGAATTTCATTATTTCTAATAAAACTTAAGTCATATAATTTTTCTGCAACTTTAAAAATACCTGCGACACAACTTTCTGCTTTAAAATAAGGTTTTAATTCTTCTTCATCAAAGCCAAACTTATCTTTCTTCAATTTTTCTGCATAATAAGTAAAATCCCAAGGCATTAAATCATCAATGCTATCTACCTTTTTTGCAAATTCTTTAACTTCCTGAACTTCTTTTTGAGCTGCAGGTAAAGCGATTTCAAAGATTCTATCTAAAAAGTCATTAACAGTTTTAGGATTTTCAGCCATACGTTGTTCTAAGACATAATCAGAATGGGAGTTAAAACCTAAAAGTTTAGCTCTTTTATAACGTAAATTAACCTCTTTTAAAATAATATCGCAATTATCATAATCATCTTTAAAAGCTCTTTTACCGGAAGCTAAAGAAATTCTTTTTCTTAGTT
>JALNXV010000146.1 GCA_023230175.1 Candidatus Cloacimonadota bacterium | reverse complement strand
AGGATTTGCATTATAACAATCAAAGATAATTTGACCTAAATCAGTATCAATTATCTCCATTCTGTTTTCAATTTTTAATTCTTTCTCTAATCCTGATTGGATGATTTCTTTTTCAACATTGTATAACTTAGCAGCACAAATTGCGACAATAGTATTTACGCAATAGTAAGGTATTTTTTGATTTACATAAAAATCTTCATTGTTTATTCTTAAAACTATATTCTGATGATGCTTTTCATTAAACAATACTTTAAATTCAAATCTTCCGGAAACATTTTTCATTAAATAAATCATTGAATCATCATAACCTTCATCAAAAGGAATTACCTTTTCAAAATTACAATTATCATCATCAATAATCTCATTTAAATCATCATTTTTAACACAAAATGTATAAATACTTTTCGATGAAAATTCTTTAAGAAATCTTGCAAATTTCTTACTTGAAGGAATTAAAGCATTCTCAGAAACATAATTGAGTAATGACATTTTTTCTTGCATAATTAACTCTTCTGATTTTAAATGTTCTAAATGAGAAGGATTAACATTAACAATTATACCCAAATTTGGCTTAATAATCTCCGATAAACTATTAATTTCTCCAAATTGATTAGTTCCTATCTCAAAGATAACACAATCATAAAAAAAATCTAATTGAAAAATTGTTTTTGGAACTCCGATTCTATTATTTTCATTTTTAAAAGTTTTAAATGTATTAAATTTTTCAGAGAATATATTAAATAAGATTTCTTTAGTAGTTGTCTTTCCTGTACTACCGGTTAATGCTATTTTTTTTAAATTAAATAACTGTAAGTATTTTTGAGCTAATTTACCATAAGCATTCAGACTATCTTCAACATAAATAATCTGTTTTTTAAGATGAAATTCATTCACTATTTTTTCAAATTTCTTTTCTAGTTTACTTTTCTTATCAATATCTACAATACACCAATTTTTTTCATTCTGCTTTAAAATATCAAAAACGTAATCTGAACCATCAAAATTATCACCTTTTAAAGCAACAAATAATACATTTAACAAATCTATTGGCATCATATCATTAATAACTTGTCGAGAATCTGTTGAAATCAAATTAAACATTACATTATTGTCTTGTAAAAAAGCATTATCAATCTTTATATTAAATATCTTCTCTACCATTAATAAATCAAAAGGTACAACTAATCTACTACTCAATTTTTTATTACTATGAGTATAGTAAGTTTCTCGAAAACTTAAAGCTTTCATAATTTCTTCTTTATCATCGAAATGATATTTAACTGTACCTATTTCTTGATAAGTTTCGTGTCCTTTACCTGCGATGATAACTGTATCCTCGTCTTTTGCAAGCATAATTGCAGTTTTAATCGCTTCACTTCTATCTCTAATTATATAAAATGATTCTTGCCAAGAGATATTTGATGTTATATCTCGAATGATATCCTCCGGGAACTCTAAACGAGGATTATCATTTGTGATTATAGTTAAATCAGCATTTTTTACTGAAATCTTTGCCATTTGCGGTCTTTTCGATTTATCTCGATTACCACCACAACCCCAAACGCAAATAATTCTATTATTTGTAAATTCTCTGATAGCTGTTAATATATTTTCTAATGCATCCGGTGTATGGGCATAATCAATATAAACACTTGGAATCTTATAATCAGATTTATAATTTACTTTTTCCATTCTTCCATTTGCAGAAGTTAAATCAGATAAGGTATGAGATATTTGAGAAAAATTATAAAAAAGCTTGTTAATTATATCTTCTTTATCCTCGGGATTTACCTTTGGCTTTATCTCATTATTATAGATATAATTATGTAGTACAATTAAAGCTGAAGCCATATTTTGAATATTAAATTTCCCTGGTAAAGGAATACTAATATTATCAAATTTTAGAGCATAATCATAATTTTTATAAAATAAACTAAATTTTGAGTTTGATGCAGATAATTCAATATCTGAAATATTCCAATACTCAACATTAGTTTCTTTGACAGGCATCTGACAAGCAGGACATATTGAAAAACCTGCTTTTTTACTCTTAATTCGCTTAAAAATCTTATGACCAAAAGGATCATCAATATTTATTATACTATAACCATCATTACTTTGCACCATTTCAAATAAAGTCAATTTTGCATTACCGTACTCTAACATATTTTTATGAAAATCTAAATGATCTTGACTTAAATTTGTAAAAATCCCAATTTTAAAATGTAACCCATATACACGATATAAAGCTAATGCATGAGATGACACTTCCATAATTACTATCTTACATCCTGCATCTATCATCTTCATAAATATCTCATTTAATTCTACAACATCCGGAGTTGTTCTTTCTGAGGGATAAAATTGTTCTCCAATTTTATATCCAAGAGTACCAATCACTCCAATTGTTTCAAAAACAGGAGTTTGAGTTAACAGATATTGTTTTTTAAACAATTGCTCAAGTAAAAAAGTACTTGTTGTTTTACCATTAGTTCCTGTAACTCCAATCAAATCAAACTTTGAAGTTGGATCATCATATAAAACTTTTGCAATGATTGCAGTTGCTTTTCTTGAATCTGATACTTTTAACTGAATAACAGGTAAATCAAGGAAATCTGTTACTACTAAGACAGTAGCTCCATTCTCAAAAGCTTGAGGAGCATAGATATGTCCATCATTTGAAAAACCCTTAATGCATACAAATAAGTCACCACTTTGAATTTTCTTCGAATCAGTATTTATTTTACCATTAAACACTAATTCATATATACTATCAATATCATCATTTTTAGATTTTTCGTTTACATATTCTAAAAATAAATCTTCATTTTTGAGAGCTTCAACAATAAATTTCAATTTTATGCTCATTGTGCTACCACCTTGCATATTTGTTGATATTTGACAGGATTACCCGGTTGGATAGATTGTTTAACAATATGTCCATTACCTTCTATTAATAAGTCAATTTTTAAAGCTTTTGATATTAGGATAGCCTTTCGTAAAGGCATACCATATAAATTTGGCATCAAAGAAGTTTGTATAACAGCTTGCCGATTATTATTAAAATCAGTAATATCTTTACTACATACTATAGTTACTTTATTTTTTTTACCAAACTTAACATCTTCATTGGGAAATTGTCTTACAACAAATGAATCCTCTTTATCATTATATATTTGATAATCAATACTATTCTTTTTTAATATCTTTTTTGCATCACTAATCTTTAAACCAATTAGATTTGGCATAGTTACAATCTCTTGTTCATTCATTTTTAAATCCGGGATAACATTGCAATCCGGTAAAGCCAAAATATCTTCAGTCACACTTCTAAAAGTTGGTACAGCAGATGATGAACCAAATCTATATTTATACTCCGGTTCATCATAGACTATGACCATAACATATTGAGGATTTTCATAAGGGAAAAAACCTACAAATGATGAAATATAATGATCTTTGGAATATCCTGTTCCGATAGATTTCTCAGATGTACCTGTTTTGCCTGCAATCTTTATTTTTTCAAATTTTGTTCCTAAGCCGGTTCCTCTTTCGACAACATCCAATAAAAAACTATTATTTAATTTTATATCTTCCGGATTAGATAATTTTCGTATAACTTGTTTTTTAGATTCAGCTAAAATGTGTCCGGAATTATCAACTATCTTTTTTACAATATTTGGTCTTAAAAGTTCTCCACCATTAGCTAAAACACAGTATGCATTAGCTAATTGTAAAGTATTAATTGCTATTTCTTGACCAAAAGAAACAGAATGAAGAGTAAAACTACTCCATTCACTAGGTTTCCTAAAAATACCACTTGATTCATCAAATAGTACTACTCCGGTTTTATGACCAAATCCAAAATTAACATAATGATTATAAAGATTTTCTTCACCAATTTTTTCTGCTACCAAGGCAATGCCAATATTACTTGAATGAACTATCACATCCTTAAATGAAATTATTCCTAAATCATGCGAATCTTTAATAGTTCTTAAGTTATTAGAATAAACTATAGGTTTGCAATTAAAAATATCTGTTGGTTTTACTAAATTATGCTCTAATGCATATAAAGACACAAAAGGTTTGATTGTAGAACCAGGCTCATAAATAAATTGTAATGGCATATTCTGAAAAGATCTAATTGTATTATCATCAAATTTATAATCATCTTTATTAATGCCAGCCATGGCTAATACATCGCCATTTTGCGGATTCATAATAACACCTATTGCATTTCTTGCTGAATATCTCTTTAAACCCTTATTAAGATTATTTTCTAGTATTTGTTGTATTTCTGAATTTATGGTTAAATATACCGAAGCCCCGTCAACAACCGGTTTCTCTAACAAGTTAGGGTATGTAACTCTATCTTGTTTAGCATCATATACAGCTTCTCTCCATCCTGCTTCACCTTTTAAAAATTCATCATAAGTTGATTCAATACCTGATAAACCTTCCATTCTATATGTATAACGATTTTTTAGATTGCTTTCATCTTGTACATCTGTAACCACACCTAATAACCTGGCTGCTAATCTACCTTTAGTATATACTCTTTTCATCGAACTAAATGCTATTGTCAGAACATCAAGATGTTCTGTTTCTAATTGTTTTTTAATTTCTATTATTTGTGTCTCGTTCAATTGATTTGAAATCATCACAGAATTCGCCCTACTATGCTTTAAACGACCCAATACCTCCGTTTTATTCATATCAGAATTTTCACTTATTATATCTGCAATTCTATTATAAAAGAAATTATCATCTAAATTTCTCTTTTCAGCTATTTTAGCTATAAGTTGTTTATCAATATCAATTTGATAATACTTCATACTACTTACAATCAAAGCACCATTCTCATCATAAATATTCCCTCTATTCGGAATTATTAATTCCTTGTGAGCATTGTAACGCAAACGAGTATATTTTGCTAAATTAAACGGATCATATATTTGAATAATAAATAAATATACTAGCCATAACATAGCTATAAAAAGAAAAATAAATAAAATAATCTTAAATCTAATATTCATTGTTAAGAGTAATTGCTTCCATTGTCGGACTGACAAAATCAATTAAACTATAAATAATGTTTTGATTTTTAGTACTTTCTTCTTTAATTTCTTTGATTATGCTACCACTTAAAATTACATCAGGCTCAACTTGTTTCATATTTAATTTTTCTGTAGCATAAGCAATTATACGTTCCCTTGTCTTCAGCTTTTGATTAGTTTGTAAGAGAATTTTGTTCTGATCATTTACTGCAGCAAAAACTTTGTTTAATGACTCTTGTTTATTTTTACATCTAGCAATAAAATATTGATTAATATTGACAGATATAAGATAAATAAAAGTCATTATTATTAATACAGCAATAGACTTCTTCATCCTTACTCCTTAATTTAATTTTTTAAAGATAATTTTTCAGCAACTCTAAGTTTAGCACTACGAGCATTACTATTAACCATTATCTCCTCTTTTGTAGGGATTATCGGTTTCTTAGTTACAATATTAATTCTTTGTTGTTTATTGCACATACAAACAGGTAAATCCTTTGGACAAGTACATTGACCTACTTGCTCAACAAAAAATTGTTTAACTATCCTATCTTCAAGACTATGCCAAGAAATCACTGCAAGACGCCCGCCCGGATTTAATAAACATATAGCATCATTTAATGCTTGTTTTAAAATCAAAAGTTCATTATTAACTTCTATCCTGATAGCTTGAAAAATTCTGGCTTTAGTTTTATTTTGTAATACTGCTTGTTTAACAGGGTTTACACTATCGATAATTTTTGCTAAATCTTTAGTACTAATAATTTCTTGTTGTTCTCGATATCTTATGATAGCATTTGCTATTCTTTTAGAAAATCTTTCTTCACCATATTCTTTAAAAATTCTAACTAAATCATCTAATTCATATTCATTAACTACGTTATAAGCTGATTTAAGGTCATTTTTATTCATTCTCATATCTAACTTACTGTCAATTTGAAAACTAAAACCACGGTTATCTGCAGTAATTTGATGATTTGATACTCCTATATCCATCAAGATACCGTCAACCTTATTTACTCTTTCTAATGCTAATCTATTTCTAAAATTCTGAAAATTCTCATTAAAAAACATAACTTGATTTTTATATGGTATTAACCTTTTCTTAGCAAATCTGATGGCTTCTTCATCTTGGTCAAAACAATACAATGTAATATTAGATGATTGTTTTAGTATCTCAAAGCTATGACCTCCACCCCCCACAGTACAATCAACATAAATTCCGCCATTTTGAAGTTTTAAGTTTTCAATAACTTCATTTACTAAAACAGGAATATGATAATCACTTAAAGACATAATTATACCTGATAATCCATAGAATTAAATTCTTGTTGATGCTCTTCAAGTTTAGCTTTTCTGATAGATTTAAATGTTTGAGGATTCCATAAAGAGATAAAAGAACCCTCACCCTTGATTATAACACTATCACTAATGCCTGTAATCTCAAGTAATTCATCACTGATTCTTATCCTTCCGGGTCCTTCTAATTGCTGTTCAGGACAAGCAAAATCTATTAAATTATTTAATAACCTTTTTGCCCTTTCATCTCCATTTTTTAACTTATCTTTTAAAAGAATCCAATTATCTAAAGGATAAATTGCAATTGATTTATTAGCCCCTATTGTTGCAATTATTGTTTGCTTAGATGAGGTTGCAAATTTTGATTTGAAAACTGCAGGTATAATTACACGCATTTTGTTGACTGAGTTTTCAAAAGTTCCTAAAAACTCACCGGACATCCTCACCTCCTATTTGAGATATTTTGAGATTACATGACATATTTTGAGATAATTTGATAAAAAGTCAAGTTATTTTTATATTTTTTTTACTTTTTTGAGTTATTGCATTTATGCACCACAAAAACTATACTTAAAATCTTATATAACAATCAATTATAATCATAAAAAAATATAAAAGAATTTACTCATATTTCCGACATATTTTCAATTATTTAAAATATGGCTTAAAAATAACTGACATATTCACTACAAAAGTGTAATTTTGGTATTTTTCTATTCTAAAAAAAGATTAATCCATTCAGTCTAACACCATCTATATTATATAGTGGTACACGAAGACAATTTTGGCGACACAAAACAAAAAAAAATGAAAAAAAATATGTAAATATTGTGAACTTGATTCTTTACTCTGTTAAATCCGATATAATCGGTGCAAAGCAATTTAACAGGGTAAAATCACACAGTGAGAAGGGAATTGAAGACACAAAAATTGATGATTAATGTCGTCCGAAAGTGTCTTTGCGAGCTTCAGCGAAGCAATCTAATTTCTTAGCCTCGGGTTTTAACCCGAAGGATAAATGATTGCATTCCAAACCCCTTCCCCCCTTCTCGTTCACCATCCTCAACTCAAACTCGCTTCACTTTGTTGCAAATCAAGTCTGATCTGGGTTACATCAAATAGAATAAAAAAATGTGCAAGCCTTAGGCCTGCACAAGAAATTATATGTACAAACGTTATGTTCGTACTAAAAAATTAATTAAAACTGAACACCAAGATTAATGCTGAGATAATCAACATCACCTGCTTTTTCATATTGTAAAAAAGCATCTAAAGTGAGTTTTTCATTTAAGTTATGTTGGTATCCAATGCCGGGGGCAAAACCAAATTCAGTTTCATCATCACTAACTGTCATGGAAGCTTTTTGACTTTTCCAGTCAGACATTGGTACTTCAACTTCTATACTAAAGAAATATAAACCTAATTCGAGCATACCATAAACTCCGGTATCTGCGAAAAAGTATTTTGCTCCACCTTTAACCGGAACACAGCTATAGTTGTATTCCCATTTAACAGAACCAAATGATTCTTCACCGCTCCACATTAAGTAACCGATAGAAAATGTTGGTACAAGAGCCGGATTGTTTTCTAAGTGGTAATTACCACGAAGATTTAAACCAAAACCGGTATCAACTACATCACCAAAATCTCCCATTGGTAATGCAATAGCTACATTACCTCCAAAACTAAGTTGATTTGCCCAGACAACAGTTGTTAATGCAAGCATTAAAACTACGACTAAAACATTACGTTTTCCCATGTTTCCTCCAATCTTGATATAATAAACTATAAATAATAAAAAAGCTTTATCTTGTCAATAAAAATTTAATATTTAATTGGGCGATAACCATTTTAAGTATCCACCCTTTTTAATCAAAATAATATCTTTAACATAATTGTCAACAAAAATAGGTGGTATACTTGCAATCATATTATATTTATTAATATTATG
>JALNXV010000145.1 GCA_023230175.1 Candidatus Cloacimonadota bacterium | reverse complement strand
TGCTGTAATCTCAAAAATTATAATCTGGATTTCAATAATCTCGATTATTTTGATATTTATTATAGTAACATATCTCGTTCGTTCTATCGTAGCAAATCCTCTAAAAGATGTAGTATCAGCTTTAGGGTTATTTGCGGAAAATGATTTTACTCTAATACCGCCTAAAGAACAATTAGAGAGAATTGATGAAATCGGATTAATTGCAAATGCCTACAACAAAACCAGAATCCAAATCTCAAAGGCTATCGAAAATGTTGCACAAGGCGTTGTTTCACTCAATAATAAAAGTATTGCTCTTGCAGAAACTGCTCATGACTTAGTTAGTAATGCAAACCAAATGAACAGTCAATCACAACTAGTTTCAGCATCAGCCGAAGAAGTCAGTTCAAATGCCAATGTTATTGCGTCTTCAGCTGAACAAGCCAGCGTCTCTGTTTCTACTGTTGCAGCTGCTACAGAACAACTTTCTGCAAACATTAATCAAGTTGCTTCTGCTGCAGAACAAACCAGTACAAGTGTTCAATCAACCGTAAATGAAATCACTAAACTTGAAGGCAACATAAATCAAGCCGGAGAATCAGTAAATGGCTTAGTAGGAGAAATTAACGGCGTTGTATCCGCCATTGAAGAAATGAATGCTACTCTTGCAGAGATTGCTAAAAACACTCAACAAGCATCTGACATTTCAATGAAGGCATCAGACGAAGCTAAAACTGCAAATAAAGTTATGGCTGAAATGCAAAAACTTTCTGATGATATAGGAAAAGTAGTTAAACTAATCAATGATATCGCAGACCAAACAAATATGCTTGCTCTAAATGCTACCATAGAAGCAGCAAGTGCCGGAGATGCAGGTAAAGGCTTTGCCGTAGTAGCAAATGAAGTAAAATCACTCGCAAAACAAACCGCTGACGCAACAGCTAATATCGCAACCCAAATCGAACAAGTACAAAATTCAGTTTCAAATTCAACTCATTCAATTACTAATATCACAGATATTATAACTAAACTTAACGAAATCAATACAATAATCGCATCAAGCATTGAAGAACAAAATATTACAACTAATGAAATTGCTCATTCTTCAGGAAGAATGGCTGACAATGCTCAAAATGTTCAAAAAGTCATTGCTAAGGTTGTAGAATATGTTCAAAGAATTACAGTCAATGCCAATGAAGCAACCTCAGCAGTTAATGAAATTTCTAAAAACGCCAACGAATCAGCTACTGCATCCAACGAGATAGCTAATAATAGTAACCAAGCTAATATTGGAGTACAAGAAATTACTCGCAATACTGTCGAAATTAGCCAAGGCATCCAAGAAGTAGCAAAAAATATCACTGATATGGTTCAGGGAATCGAATCAACAGCCAAGAATGCAGACATCACTAAGGATGCATCAGATGAACTTTCAAACTTAGCAAAACAACTTAAGGAACTCGTTGATTTATTTAAATTATAATGAAACATACAAATTAAGCGGGCGTTAATAACGTCCGCTTTTTTAAGCAATCATTAAAGCGTTGAATAATATCAAATATTGTTCAATAAGCTTCCAGCTTGTGTTAAGCTTATGGATTGATATTCTTACAGTTAAGGAGTTGTTAGTACAAACAATAATGCTCACAAAACATTGTTATTCTAAAAGCTTTAATTGTTTTTCTTGACTTTTTAACACCCAAAAAATAAGATACTATTAATCATAATATTGAAACAGTAATTAACGTTATAGTTTACATTATAAAGATAAGGAAGTGTTGATGATTTCAAAATTAAAAATTATTTTTATTATACTATGTTCATTAATAAGCTATAATCTCAATGCCTATTATTATGGCAAAAACAAAATACAACATAAAAAAATTGAGTGGTCAGTTATTGAATCAAAACATTTTGACATACATTATGTAAAAGGTCAAGATGAGTTTGGACAACTAACTGTATTAATGGCAGAAAATGCATATTATATTTTAAATAATTTCTTTAAACAACCTCTAAAAAACAGAATTCCAATCATAGTTTACTCTTCAAAACAAGATTTCCACACTACTAATATAATATATCCTTTATTATCTGAAGGCGTTGGAGGATTTACCGAAACTCTTCGTAACAGAGTAGCACTTCCTTTTGATGGGAGCTATAAAAAATTTGAAGAAGTGCTAATCCATGAATTAACTCACGCTTATATAAATGATATAGACAATACATTCCTCAAAAATCCCTTATTTTCAAGTTTTTCAAATTATTTACCATTTTGGTTTTCTGAAGGCTTACCTGAATTTATCTCAATTAAAGGGGAAAATGACTATAATAATATGTTTATCATTGATATGGTTATGAATGACTACCTCTATGACATTGAAAACCTTAACGGATACTTTGCATACAGATTGGGAGAAGCCTTTTTAGTTTGGCTAAATGAAGAATGGGACCAAGAAAAAATTACTGAATATTTTTATAACTTAAGAGTTCAAACTGACATAAATCTTGCAACAAAAAAAACCTTCAATATGGATTTTTATGAATTACAAAAACGCTTTAAAGTTAACCTTAAAAGAAAATACTCAAATTTACTTAATGACTTTCAAATACCTTGGGAATGTTCAAATATAATCACGACATCAAAGAATAACGATTCTAACCAAAATATCTTTCCAAGAATCAAAGATAATGATGAATATGTATATTTTTCTTATCATAAAGGTAGAACTGTTATCAAATTAGGTTCAATCAACAAATTATTTAAAGAAAAAATTATACTTACCGGTGAAAAAGATAAAAATTTTGAAGAATTTCACTTTCAAAGAAATAATCTTTCATGGTTTCCTGATAAAGAAAATATAGCCTTTGTTGCCAAGACTTCAAAAGGTGATCATATCTATATCTATAATATTAACGATAAAAAAATCAAGAAAAGTATCTATCTAAATAAATTTGATTCTATTTATGAACTTGACATATCTCCTGATGGAAACATTATCAGTTTCTCAGGACAAAAAAACAATAAATGTGATATATTTACATATAATATTCAAACTGCAGAATTAAAACAAATTACAAATGATAATTATCAAAATTCTCAACCAAGATGGTCAAACTCCGGGGATAACATTGCCTTTGTTTCTGAAAGACCATCAAATATACACCAAGACCTTCAAGACTCTCTCAACACCAATATTTTTAAAAATTTAACCAAAAATATTTACACTGTCAATATGCAAACTTCACAAATATCACAACTAACTTTTGACCATTTTGATAATTTCTACCCGGTATGGGGGGAAAATGACTCAACACTATATTTCATATCAAACCAAAAACAAATTTCTAACGTCCATTCCATTAATTTAATATCATCACAACGTTCAATAATAACAAATACCTTATCAGGAATACATTCTTTTGACTTATCATTAGATAATCAAACCCTTATATATTCTTCATATTTTGATAATTCATGGGAAATTTATTCTATGCTTATTTCTCTTGAAGATATTGAAATCCTTAGCTATAAAACAGCAGAACCTGTTACATTTGTAAATGATTTTTCTATTAAATATAATACACAAAGATATAAGTATTATGGAAGAGACTATTCAATACATAAACCAAATCACAAAACTAATATTGACGATTATCAACAGTTACGAAAAGAAATTAAACAAGATACCTTATCTACTGACTTTTTTAAATATTTTTCAAGAACATTCGAATTAGACAATAGCCCGGATACTACAAATTATACCATACCTATTACCCGTTCATATAAGCCCAAATTTAAAATCGATACATTTTGGGGAGGTATGGCATACTCTTCATCGTATGGGACAGTAGGAATGCTACAACTTGGGTTAAGTGATTTAATGGGAGATCATGGTTTAGGGATAAATATAGATTTTAATGGCAAGATAGAAGATTCCGATCTTGTTTTCAGTTATATGTATTTACCTTTAAGAATTGATTATGGATTTGCCTTATACAATCTTTCTGACATTACGCTATATAAGACACGTATTACAAAAGATTATCTTGAGTTACAAGAAACTCAAACCGGTGGATATTTTTTAATAAGATATCCATTAAGTAAATTTTTCAGATTAGATTTTGAACAATCCTTATACAGATTTAAAACTGAATGGGCAAAATGGGATAAATATACCGGGAAATGGAATAGGACTTCAGTAACAAGAGATTGGGTTTATGTACCTGAAATTGGCTTTGTTTTTGATAATGCTCTTTACGGGAGTACAGGTCCAATGTCCGGTTATAAACTTAACAGTAAAATCAGGCAGGGTATAAGAAAAACAAAAAAACAAATTGATTTTAATGATTTTACAACATTCTATTCTGATTATAGGGCATATTATATGATTTCTGAAAAATTTGCTCTTGCTAGTCGTTTAATATTTGGTATCAGCAATGGCAAGAATCCGGAAAAATTTAATATTGAAGGGTTTAACGGGGTCAGAGGATTTGATGACGACAACTTAAAAGGTGACAGAAAAGTGCTAACTACACTTGAATTACGATACCCACTCATTGATTATCTAAAAATCGGTTTCCCTATTCCTCTAACTATTGGCAATATAAGAGGAAGCGTCTTTGCTGATCTTGGCTCAGTATGGTATGATAATCAAAGTTTTAAAGGTTATGATGACGGCAAACTTAAAGACTTAAAATTAGGTTTTGGTTTTGGTCCAAGAATGAACATTGGGTATTTTATACTGAAATTTGATATTGCATGGAATTCAAACCTAGCTCAACACGGCAAACCTTCATACTATTTCAGCATTAATGAAGACTTCTAATTATGATAAAAAATAATCTCAATTTAAAAATACTTGCTTTATTAATTGCTATTATGATTTGGTTTCAAATTACACTCCTACAAGAACACCAAACTATAATTAATATCCCAATAAGGGTAGTAAATGTTTCTGATAATTTATACCTATACAAACAAGATTCTCTAAAAATACCTTTCAGAATCAAAGGTAAGGGTATTCATCTCCTAATCTTCCATTTCTCAAATCCCACTATTGATTATAATGGATCTAACTTAACATTAGGTAATAATTTGATAAATATGGAAACTCTAAAAGAATCTCTTCCCTACAATCCTAATATCGATTTTCAAAGCAAAAAAACCGAGGACTTAATAATCTTAACAACTGACAAAATTCAGCAAAAAGAAATTCCTGTTAATCTACAATTTAAATCCGAACAAACCCGTACAAATTTAATAAATGAAAATTATTCAATCAATGATTTATTTGTAACAATTTCAGGTCCGGCACTTGAGATAAACAAAATAGAAAGCATAAACTCTGAAGAAATTGATACTGACCTCATAAAATCTAAGAAAAAATTTATCAGATTATTGCCGGTAAATGAACACATCGTAATAGTACCACCTCAAATAGAACTTAAACAAGCTTCAGAAATTATTGACACTAAGACCTTTTCTTTTATCCCAATCTATCATAATTCAGAGACATACGAAATATTTCCACAAAGAATTTCTATTAAAATTCAAGGGAAACGTGATTCTCTTAAAAGTATATCATCTGAAGATATTAAGGCTTATATTCAGGATCTTGATTACTCAGATAATGATGAAGCTACAGTTTATTTTAAACCTATACCTTCAATTAAAATCATAGATTATACACCTAAAAAGGTTTCAATAAAAATTTTAAAATCAAAATGAGAAAAACTAACAGGAGTTAGATAAAATATGCCAAAATTTATACTTGCTTTTGAAACATCTTGCGATGATACATCTGTCGCCATTATCGACACTAATTATAAAGTTTATGCTAACATAATGTCTTCACAACCCGATCATGAAGCCTTCGGAGGAGTAGTGCCGGAATTAGCTTCAAGACTTCATCTAAAAAATATCACTCATTGCTTAAATGCTGCTCTGAAAAAAGCTAATATGAATCTAAAAGATATTTCAGCTATAGCTGTATCCATTAATCCGGGACTAATTGGTTCTTTATTAGTAGGAGTATCTTATGCAAAATCATTAGCATGGTCATTAAATATACCACTCATTTCCGTTAATCATATGTTAGGCCACGTTATGGCCAATAAGATAGAACATCCTGACTTAAACCCTCCTTGGTTAGCCTTAGTTGTCTCCGGAGGGCATACAGAATTAGTAATATTTAATACTCTTACAGATTTTTATATAATTGGGCAAACACTTGATGATGCGGCAGGAGAAGCTTTTGATAAGGTTGCAAAACTGCTTAATTTAGGATTCCCCGGTGGACCAATAATTGATAAGATTGCAAAATCCGGCAACCCTAATTTCCATATTTTTCCTAGAGCATTAAACAAAAAAGATAATTTTAATTTTAGTTTTAGCGGATTAAAAACATCTGTTTATACTTGGATTAAACTACAAAATCAAGATTTCATCAATCAACACTTAGCCGATATAACTGCCTCTGTGCAATCAGCCATAGTTGACATACTTACCAAAAAAACCTTTTCGGCTGCAATAAAATATAATATCAATAAAATAATAGTGGCAGGAGGTGTCTCAGCAAACTCTGAATTACGAAATCAAATGCAAACAAAAGCATATAAATATAAAAAAGAAATCTATTTCCCAAAACTTCAATACTGTATGGATAACGCAGCAATGATAGGTTCAGCTGCAATTGAAAAATTTATTAATAAAGAATTTTCACCATTATCTCTTAATGCATTTTCAACAAAAGGTATAAAATATCTTTAAAGCTTATAATTATTTGAGAGCTAAAGTAGCTCAGTTGGTAGAGCAGTAGATTCGTAATCTGCAGGTCGAGGGTTCGACTCCCTTCTTTAGCTCCAATAATTATATCTATTTTAAATTTTTCTTGACAATAATACTAATTTATGTTTTTATCATTTACATAAACCATCTTTTAAATATCAAGGAGAAACAATGTCCGAGAACACGACAGAAGATTATTTCAAATTAACTATACCTGAATTACATAAAATTGCTAAAGACAAAGAAATTAAAGGTTACGCTTCTTTTAAAAAAAATGATTTGATTTACAAAATCTTAGAAGAGACTACAATCCAAGAAGGTTTGGCATTTGCCACGGGTTGTTTGGAGATTGTTGATGACGGGTATGGATTTTTAAGATTTCCTACTAATAATTATCAAGCCGGCACAGATGACATTTATGTATCCAATATTCAAATTAAAAAATTTAATTTAAAAAAAGGGCATATGCTTTCCGGTCCGGTCAGAGCACCCAAAGAAGATGAAAAATATTTCTCATTATTAAAAATTGATTTAATAAACTATGATGACCCTCAAAAGATTTTACCGTTAACTCCTTTCGATGAATTAACTCCTTATTATCCTGAAGAAAGATTAAGCTTAGAAATAAGCAAGCAAAGGCTTAAAGAAATTAATTTTAAAGTAGATACTGTTTCTACAAGAATAGTAAATCTATTTACTCCTATAGGAAAAGGACAAAGAGGATTAATTGTTGCAGCTCCACGAACAGGCAAAACTGTACTAATGCAAAACATTACTAATACTATCCTAATAAACCATCCGGAAGTATATGTCATTGTATTATTAATAGATGAACGCCCGGAAGAAGTTACCGAAATGAAAAAAATTATTTTCCCGGGAAATTCTGAAGTACTGAGTTCAACCTTTGATGAAACAGCAAAAAGCCATATACATGTAGCAGAAATGGCAATAGAAAAAGCAAAAAGAATGGTAGAAATAGGTCAAGATGTTGTCATTGTATTAGACAGTATCACTAGACTTGCCAGGGCGTATAACAACAATTCTCCCTCATCCGGAAAGGTTATGTCCGGTGGTATTGACTCTAACGCATTACATAAACCAAAACGCTTTTTTGGTTCTGCAAGAAATACTGAAGAATCCGGTTCTTTAACTATCATAGCCACAGCATTAATTGACACAGGTAGTAGAATGGATCAAGTTATTTTTGAAGAATTCAAAGGTACAGGCAATATGGAATTAGTTCTCGACAGAACTATTTCTGACCTTAGACTTTACCCGGCTATAGATTTAGTAAAATCAGGTACTCGTAGAGAAGAATTATTGCTTTCAGATTTAGAGTTAAGCAGAATGTTTGTCTTAAGAAAATTCTTAAAAACTCTTAGTCCTGTCCAAGGAATCGAAACACTACGTAATAAAATGACTGAAATAAAAGATAACTATACTTTATTAAAGAGTATGAGTAGTTAATGGAAATATTATCACCGGCAGGAAATCTTGAAAAAGTAAAGTTTGCCATTTTATACGGTGCAGACGCTGTATATGCCGGTAGTCAAGATTTCAGCCTAAGAGCTAAAGCAGATAATTTCACTCAAGAAGATTTAACAGAAGCAGTTGCTTTTTGTCATAAACATAATAAAAAACTCTTCGTACCATTGAACATTTATGCA